>JBGOTC010000058.1:0-11696 GCA_041476305.1 Terriglobia bacterium | reverse complement strand
GTCTTCCTTGACCTCTTCCGGCTGTAGCCCGGCAACCGCGGTGCGTAGCACCTTCACTTTCACCTGGTCCGCAATCCGCAGTTGCACCGCATTATCCTCAAGTCCGACAATGATCCCGTAGATCCCGCCGGTGGTTATCACCCGGTCGCCGTTCTTCAGCGCCTGCAACATCGCCGCGGTCTTCTTCTGCCGCCGCTGCGCGGGCATGATCAACAACACATAAAAAATCACCATGATCAGCAGGATGGGCAGAAGCCCGGCGAACGCTCCGAGGCCCCCCGGCTGACCCTGCGCCAAAATTGTTGGACCGAAACTCATCATCGAACACACAACCTTCCCGGCCGTCCCCGGCCGCGCCTCTGCCCAGTCACAATCCCCCGCTGGAACGAAATCCCGCCGCTCCGTGGGCATGCGGAGGGCAGGTCAGGTCAAGTCCGCGTCATCCGATGAGCGCCAGGCGAGCCGTCCTTGCATCTCCCCGCGGGTTTCAGCAGGGGCCCGCTACCAGGCGCGACTTCAGCTCTGAGGAAAATCCCACCAAGTCCCCAAACTCGATAGATTGCCTAATTCGCCTCATCAGGTCAAGGTAAAAGTGGACGTTGTGGTGGCTCGCCAGGACCGCCCCAAGTATCTCATTCGCAATGAATAAATGCCTTAAATAGGCCCTCGAATAGCGCCCGCAAACCGCGCAGGAACATGCCTCGTCCACCGGCCGGGGATCGTTCGCGTGCCGCGCGTTCCGAATCAGAACCCTCCCCGCTGAGGTGAACAAGCACCCGTGCCGCGCGCTCCTGGTAGGCAGCACGCAATCCATCATGTCGATCCCCCGCATGACGTAATCGGCGATGTCTTCCGGCTTACCCACCCCCATCAGGTACCGTGGTTTATCCGCGGGCAGGAGCGGCGCGACCACTTCCGTCATCTCACAGGTCAGGGCGTGCGGCTCGCCCACCGCGAGGCCCCCGACCGCGTAGCCATCGAAATCAAGCGCGACAATGTCCCGTGCACTCGCGCGGCGCAGGCCGGCGTAAGTGCCGCCCTGCACGATGCCGAACAGTGCCTGGCTCCCTCCGTTGCTCGCACCCTTCGCCGCAAGTGCCCTCCGCGCGCGCTTCGCCCAATCCAGCGTCCGCGCCGCCGCCTTTTCCGCGCGCTCGTGCGACGCCGGATGCTCGATGCATTCATCCAGCACCATCATAATGTCCGATCCCAGCGCCGTCTGAATCTCCAGCGCCGATTCCGGAGTCAGGAAATGCTCCGAGCCATCCAGGTGCGAGCGGAACTTCACACCCTCGTCTGTGACCTTGCGCAAATCCGCGAGACTGAAGACCTGATAGCCGCCGGAATCCGTCAGGATCGCCCGCGGCCAGGCCATGAACTTGTGCAGCCCGCCCAATCCGCGAATCACTTCGTGGCCGGGCCGCAAATAAAAGTGGTAGGTGTTGCCGAGGAGGATTTGTACGCCCAGCTCTTCGAGCGCTTGCTGCGTCAGGCCCTTGACGGTGCCCGCCGTGCCCACCGGCATGAACGCCGGCGTATCAATCACGCCATGCGGCGTGTGCATCCGCCCCAGCCGCGCGCCGGAACGATCTGTTTTCAGCAGCTCAAACGAAAACGGCATCCGCCGGATTCTATCAGGAGAAGGCGCCCGCGATCCCGACCCCGATCAGAGTAAGGAGAGCAGTAACTCCGATTACGATCCCGAGGGACTTCCCAAATGTCAATTTCCTTGGGCTTGCCGCCGTGAAAGCTATGGCGACGAGTATCCAACACCAAACGCTGAAGACATCGATAGTCGCGCCCAGAGCTTGCTGCCACAGCGGCGCGCTTGGATCGAGCAACGCAGCGGCGTTCGACGCCACCACATTTTCAGGGTTTATGCCCGATGGGTCCTTCAGCAATGCAATGACAATCCCCAGGAGATCTTTCAAAAATAGCGGGAGATGCGCAAAGGAGCCAAGTGCAAACGCAGTTGAGAATCTGATGTTCGCGCCGCCCACCAGATTGAAAGCAAGCATGTAGATTGCGGTTCCAATAATCGCCAACAATGGATACCCGAGCACTCCGCGGACATACCGCATATATTTACCAATCATCGCTTGCTGCTCAATCGCCTTTTCGCGTTGATCCGCTGGTACGCCCTCGAACCTCCGCGCAGTAAATTTGTTCTTTTCAAGACTCTGCTGAGTGAATGTGACCCAGTCAACTCGGCTCGCCAAAACGGAATTCAGTCCCAGGCTCCCCAGGATAAGGATGAGCATCGGAATAACCCAAGATGGTTTTCGGACGACATCCTCAAATGTCGCTTTGGGACTCGCCACCGCGCCGATCACGCGCCCCATCGCGCCGATCTGTGCTACCGGCTCCGGCTGGTTCTGTCCAGGTTCCGGCGAAATTGCAACTGGCATGGGCATTTCCTCCAATTGGAAAATGGGTGCGGACCGTCCGTCGCCCGGTATTACGGGCCAAATGAGCAAGAGTTACAAGCAGGAAATTTGGAAAAATCCAAAAGTGGGCGAGGCGCGGTCACGCCGGCAAAACCGGCACTGCCTCCAACAACGCCTGAGTATAAGGATGCGCCGGGCGGCGCAGCACCTGTTCCACCGAGCCTTCTTCCACGAAGCGCCCCGCCCGCATCACCGCCACTCGCGTGGCGAGTTGCGCCACCACCGGCAGGCTGTGGGAGATGAGCAAGTAGGTCAGCGAAAACTCGCGCTGCAACTTTGCAAACAATTCCAGAATCTGCGCGCCCACGGAAACATCCAGCGCCGAAACCGGTTCATCCGCCACCACCAGTCGCGGCTTTAGCACCAGCGCGCGCGCGATTCCGATGCGCTGCCGCTGCCCTCCCGAAAATTCGTGCGGGTAGCGCTCCGCCGCCGCGGCGTCCAGACCCACGGCGCGGAGGGCGTCCGAAACTCTCCGCGCGCGCCCGGCACGGTCGAGCTCCGCAAAATGGATCGCGAGCGGCTCCCCCACGATCGCGCCCACGCGCATCCGCGGGTCCAGCGAGGAAAAAGGATCCTGGAACACCATTTGCACCTGCGCGCGCAGCCGTCGCAGCTCCGCTCCGCGCGCCGCCATCATGTCCACGCCCGCAAAGCTCAGCTCACCCGCGTCGGGTTCAATCAACCGCAGCAACAATCGAGCGAGTGTCGTTTTCCCGCACCCCGATTCGCCCACAATGGCGAGCGTCTCGCCCTCGCGCAGCTCCACGCTCACCCCGTCCACGGCGTCGGCGCGCCCCGGAAAACTCTTGCGCAGGTTCCGCGCCCGCATCAACACGCTTTCCGAATTCGACTCAATCCTCACATTCATTTCGAGTCGCCCGCGGGCCAAAGCCCGCCGTAGCCTTGGCGAAGGCGGGTCACGCCTTCTCCCCCACCATCGTGCATGTCGTTATCGTGAACTCCAACCCGCCATTCGCCGTTCGCCGCGGGTGCATTCCCGCCGCATCATCCTCCATCGTCGCTTCGAGCAGCTTCCGCGTCTCCGCATACAGCGGCGACCCCGGCTCCGCATTCACCACGCGCATCCACCCATCGAATTCGCGCGGCGTCTCAATCAATTCCGTCAACAGCACGCGCAATCCCGCGCCAACCAACAACGCCCGCAACTCCTCCGCGTATTGCGTATCCGTGTGCGATGGATCGCGCGTTCGCTCGATGCGCGTGTTCGCTTCGCGGCTCGCTCCCGCCGGCACAACAATATCCAAGAGCGCCACACGGCCGCCCGGCCGCAGCACGCGCGCCATTCCGGCAATCACCTCTGCCGGATGCATCATGTGGTGAATCGCGTAGCCACAGGTCACCAGGTCCAGCGACGCGTTTGCAAACGGCAACCGGTTGGCGTCCCCGCAAACGAATCCGCATCTCGCCGTAACTTCACCCACCGTTTTCCGCGCGCGAGCCAGCATCGCCGGAGTCAAATCCAGCCCGGTCATGCGCCGCACGCGTCTTGCGACCGGCAACGTAAACGTTCCTGGCCCGCACGCCAGGTCCCCCGCGCTCCACTGGCTGCAATTCGCCGCGCCGCGTGTAGCGGCATCCGCCAAATGTTCCGCCTGCCCGGCGCGCTGTGAAAGCACAAACTCGGAAAAATTCGCCGCCGTCTTCGTGAAACGGTCTCGGACCAGTTCGCGTTGGTCAGCTTCTTTCATCGCTCTGCTTCACCCATCAACTTCCACTACACCAGCACACAGCGTGCCGTGTGCCCCGGCCCCGCCGCGCGCAATTCCGGCACGCGTTCGTCGCATTCCTCCACGCGCAGCGCGCAGCGCGCAGCGAACGCGCACCCCGGCGGCAGCGCGTCCAGCGCGGGCACCATTCCCGGTATCGGCACCAGCTCGCGGCGCGAAAGTTGCGGCGACGCGCGCAGCAATCCCTGCGTGTACGGGTGCCGCGGCTCGCGCAACACCCGAACCGCCGGGCCTTCTTCCACTACACGCCCGGCGTAAAGCACCGCCACCCGCTCCGCGACTTGCGCCACCACCGCCAGATCGTGGGTGATGAAAATCAGTGACAGCCCCAGCTCGCCGCGCAACCGTAGCAACAGTTCCAGGATTTGCTTCTGCACCGTGACGTCGAGCGCCGTCGTCGGCTCATCCGCAATCAGCAACCGCCCGCCGCCCCCGGCAGCGTTGGATGTTTCCCCCGCCGCCAGCGCCATGGCGATCAGCGCGCGTTGCCGCAATCCTCCCGAAAGTTCGTGGGGATATTGCCGCGCGCGCAACTCCGGGTCCGGCACCGCCGCGTGTTCCAGCGCCTGAATCACGAGCCGCGAAACTTCCGCGCGGCCCAGCGAGGGATGGTGCGCGCGAATCGCTTCGGCAATCTGCTTGCCCACGCGCATCACCGGATTCAGCGCCGTCATCGGCTCCTGAAAAACCATGGCGATGCGCCGCCCGCGGATGCCGCCCCAGTCATCTTCCCCAAGTGACGCGAGATCCACTGGCTGCCTGCCATTCGTGGTAAGGAGCGCTTCGCCCCTCACTCGCGCGCCCTGCGGCAGCAATCCCAGCAGAGCGAGCGCCAGCATCGTCTTACCGGATCCCGATTCGCCGACCAGTCCGAGCGAGCCGCCCGGCTCCACTTCCAGCGATACTTCATTCACCGGACGCACCCACCCGCCCGGCGTCGGCAATTCCACCGTCAGCCCGCGCAACTCCAGCAGGGCACTCACACTGCCATCATAGAATCGAATTGCTCCGCATAAAACGAAGAACTGCGTTCCCTACCGACTCCGTTAAATGAGGAGTATATTTCGCAGGATGTCATCCCAAACCTGCCCGGCCTGCAAGTCGCCACTTCCGCAGCGTAGCTGGCTGGCGCGGTTTGCTCTCTCACATTGCGAAGAGTGTGGTTGGAAGCAACGGGCATTCGATCAAAGCTGGCTTCGCCAGCTCGTGGTGACCGTGCCGGGTATCTTCTTGCTGGCGATTATCGGTGGCCGCGATAGCTGGCGTTTCATTCTTGGTGTCGCGCTCCTTTCAGCAGGGATGCATCTGGTTGGTGTTTGGCGGGCAAGGAAAAATGTTGAGCCTGTTCCTTCCATACTTCCGCGCGAAATTGATTTCCCAGCCCGCTTCGAGCAGAAACCATGGACAGAAGTCCGGCCGGATTCACCGCGCTGCCCTCCGGAATACGAGTACATCTTTGCCCTTCCGCGTCCTAGAGAATTGCGTGCAACTTGGAGGTCAGTCCTCCAATTCGGACTTGCATTACCAATCATCGGTCTTGCACTGTGGTTGTTCATCCGCGACATCCACATCATATTTCCACCTGGATGGATGACTCGTATAAACAAAAACTCCTTTTTCTTCGCAATCGTTACAGTTCTCGTGGTGGCCGACGGGTTGTCATTTCTCGTCAAGCACCGGCCAAAGGTACGCGAGCTTCTGAGTGAGGGAGAGGTGAGTCTTGGATGGGTTACGAACGTTACGGAAACGTCCGGAGATCAAAGGCGGATGAGTATTGAATATGAATTTCTTGACCTGACTGGCCGCTTTCGATTCGGCCGGTGCGAAGACCTAACGCTGGCTTCTTGCGAAGGTGAAGTCGTCCCCGTTTTTTACGAAGCGTCAAAACCAACCAACAACGTCGCCCTCTGCGGATCTAGATGGGAAATTGCTGGCCTTGACGGAAAAGTTCCTAAACTTCGCAAACCCAAGACCAAAGATGGAGATTTGCGCCTATCGCTCTGAATTCTCGGTAATAACACCCACGCGTATCAGCCCTTCCGCGCGGTGAAAACCACGTCTCCGTCAGTCACCGTCATCACCACCGCGTTTGCATCCTGTGTGAACCTAATACGTACGGAAGAAGCTCCGTTTGGATAAAACTCATGCCCGCCCAGGTGGAACAAGCCTCGCGTCTGCGTTCCCTTGCGCGTCCAATTCAGCTGCGGTGGATGTGTGTACGCCGGCCCCCCGTACATCCTCATGTCCGCGTTCACCTCAATCTGCTGCGCGATGCTCCGTCCAAAAGTGTACGTCCCGGTGAGCGCGGCGCCCTCGGCTTCCGGAAGCGGAACCGCCGCTTCCAAATCGGCGTCTCCCAGCGATTGCAGGAATTCGAGCACGGGCTTTGCCACAGCGCCGCCCATCCGTGCATGGCCCAGCAAGCTGATGCTGTGCGGCCCGCGGATCCGCTGAATCCCGGGCTGCGCCGCCACGAAAGCCTTCACCACGTCGAGTTGCCCGAAAATCGTCGCCGAGAAAATCGTCGGCTGCGCCCCCTTGGAAAGGAGATATTCCGCGATGGCGCGGTTGCCCATGTGCGATGCCGCACCCAGCGCCGTCTCCCGGTCGCCAAAGCCCCAGTCCCACGCGGCAACCGCCAGCGACGGGCGCAAATCCACCAGTTCCTTCAGGCGCTTCCAATCGAAATGCGCAACCGTAACCACTTCGCGCACAAGCTCCGTCGCTTGCGCCGGATAGCTGTCGCTCACGCTGTTGCCGTCAATCGCTGCCGTCCGCTCGCCGCCCTCTGCCATGGCCTTGCCTCCCAAGAGAGATGTGGAGAAACTCGCGGCGCTCGCCGGAAGAATGATCGAAGCAACTTGCAGCAGGCTTCGTCGCGAAAGCTTGGATTCGAGGATCACGGGCATTCTCCTTTGAAGTTCAGTGACTTCAACTTTCTCGCGAGAGCATGCAGCGAGCGCGCAATCGTTGCAAGCCAGTTTGTGGCCCGCAGGGGATAGAAAAATGTGAGGCGCTATCCTTCCGGAATTCAGCGAGTTGCAGGTTTGGGTGAGAGGGCCCGGGTGGCGCCGGCCATCACCCGCGGAGAGAATTCGGCGGCCACCTTGCGCGCGGCTTCCGCTTCCAGGCCCAGCGGATCATCGAGCGTGCGGTCCATCCGCGCCGTTCGCTTGCACCTGGCCGAGCACGACGTACGTGGCGTGAAGAGAGGACGCGATGGCGGCGAGGTCGCGCTGCTCGCGAGGCAATCGCAAGATCTGCGCGTTGCCGATCACGGAGTAGCGCCCGCTGCTCCACGCTGTGAGTCGCTCAACGACGTTGTCGGTCAGTCCATCGCTGAAGCGTGTGTTTTCAGGATTGCCCGTCTCGTTGTCAAAACGCAGGACAGCGACGATCGGTTGCTGCGCTGCACCCGTCCTCGAGTGCAGCCAATATCCCGATGCAATGGCGATTCCGATGAAACCGAAGGTCGCCAGGACCAGCCCCATCCTGCGCCTTTGCGCAATGCTTGGCGCTGGAGAGGCGTCTTGCCGCGCGGCGGCGGGCGTGGGAATCCGCTCCAGGGGAGCGATGAACTGATAGCCCTGCTTGGGAATCGTGCGGATGTAGGTCGGCTCCGCGGAGTCGTCTTTCAGGGCGGATCGGACCTGAGAGATGCAGAAGTTCAGTCCGCGCTCGAAATCCACGAAGGTGTCGCCGTGCCAAATGGCCTCGCGCAGCTCCTCGCGCGAAACAACTTGGCCCGCGCGCGCGATCAGGCATCCGAGAACTTGCGCAGGCTGGCCCTGCATGCGGACGAGTTTTCCTTCACGCCGCAATTCGCGCGTCGCGGAGTTAAACTCGTACAACCCGAACCGATATCGCCCCGGCTCCATCTCACCCATAGCCCATTGTCCCACTTCATTCCATCTCGAGGTGACGGCGTCCTTTTGAGAGTCTACGCGCCGGAAGGAGAATCCGTTACCGGTCGGCGACCGGAATCACAAACTTCAGCGCCGTGTGCGTCGCCGAAAAACCAACCACCTTCACATCCTTCAGCGCCGCTTTCCGGCCGGCGTTGATCACATCCATCTCCGTAATCTCTTTTCGCCCTTTCGGATAAACAATCCACAGTCCGCCCGCCGGCGCGAGCGCTTTCCCCAACGCGCCCACGCGCTTCAACTCCGCGGCTTTCTCCGCGCCGCAGAAAATCAATTCATGCCCGCGTCCCACGCGGGTGGAGACCGTCGCGCGCGCGGCCAACTCCTTCAGAAAATCCTGGTCCGCGATGTTCAACACAACCGCGCTCGAATTTTCCCTCACTCCAAGTTTTTCCATCACACTCTTTGGATGAAGGATCTTTTCCGCCCACTTTTTCGCCGCCGCTCCCAGCGCAAAAATCGCTTCGCCCTGCGCGTACCGCACGCGCAGCTCGCCATTCACCGCCTTCACACTCTTGATATCCTTCAACGGAATCTTCAACCGGAAATCACCGCGGAAAATAATTTCGTTCGTCTCCAGGAGCGCCCGCCCCTCGCCCCGCTGCTTTCCAAATTTCACTCTGCACTGAATCTCCGCGCCCATCTTCTAGCCGCCCCCTTTCGCGGCTCGGGCCAGAATCGAAAGCAATATCAACTGTATCCCGCTCGAAATCGTGCCAAACGGAAGAAACCAGAGGGATCCGGCGGCGGCAACAAACATCGCGTTCCGCGCCCAGCCGATTCTCATCGCATAACACACCGCGATCAACATCCACGTCCATCCATACACCGCGAAAATGCCCTTCATCAGCGTGGATCGCGGCGCGATGCCCACACGTGAGACCACCTTTGACCAAACCCCCAGCTCACCGGCATGCGGCCCGGTCTTCGCCGTCACGAATTCGCCGGTGATCAGCGCCCGCGTCCCATCAAAGGCCATCCATCCCGCTTCCTGCAGCGCGAGAAGAATCACGATCCACCGCAGCACATTCATCAAGATATTCCCCTGTGGAGCTTGATGCCCGGACGCCACTTGTCTCCCACGTGCCCCCCGGGTCTTGCAGCCCACGGATTATAGACGACCCTCCGTTGCTTCCGCGCCGCAGTTCGGACACAATCGCCGCAGAATCACATCGGACCCTGCTTCAGGAGGCCGCCATGCTCCCGGGATTGAAGGCCATGCTGAATTACCATCCGCTCTTCGTGCACTTTCCCATTGCGCTGTGGCTTGCCGCGCTGCTCTATCAGGCGCTTTCCCTCTGGCGCAACAACGACGAGTGGCACAGGACCGCGGTGCGCCTGCTTTATCTCGGCACGCTCGGCGCAATTGCCGCCGCGCTCTCTGGATGGGTCGCGGAGCGGTCAGTGCCAGAAGGCGGCGCGGTGCGCGCGGCGTTTGAGACGCACGAGCTGATCATGCTCATCACCACCAGTTTCGCCGTCGCGCTGTGCATTGCGTGCTTCGCGCTGCGCGGCCGCTTCACCAATGGATTGCGTCGCCTATTCCTGGTTGGTCTGGTTGTGCTTGCGGTGCTGATGACTATCGGCGCCGACCGTGGCGCGCAAATGGTCTATCAATACGCGACGTCGGTGAATCTGCCCGCGCCGCAGAAGTAGTGGAAGCTTCCAGCCGCGCGGATTCATCCGATAGAACATCAGGGGAGAGCAAATGGAGAACCCACAGGTCGCGCAGTTCCTGGACCACTTCAGCAAGGTACGCGGGCGAACGCTTCGCGTGGCGCGCGCAATTCCAGCGGACAAGATCGAGTGGACGTTCCGCGCGGGACGCTTCACGCTCGGCGATCTGCTGCGCCACATCGCGGGAACAGAGAGATTCATGTGGGCGGAGAACGCGCAATTCCTTCCCAGCAAATATCCAGGTCACGCGCGCGAGCTGGCGGAAGGCTACGACGCAGTCTTCAAGTATGTGGAGCGCTTGCACCGTGAAGCCATGGAGATCTTTGGCAAGTTGACCGATGCGGACATGGAGAAGAAGTGCGAAACTCCCGATGGAGCGGCGATCACGCTGTGGAAATGGCTGCGGCTGATGATCGAGCATGAAATCCACCATCGCGGACAGATTTATCTGTATCTGGCGATGCTGGAAGTCCCAACTCCGCCGCTTTATGGTATGACGGAAGAGCAAGTGCGCGAGCGAAGCCATCGCTGAGGAGAAACCAATGAAGCTCCACTTTGTGCGGTCAGTTGCCCTTGCAGCGCTCTTCCTTACCGCCGCGGGTTGCAGTTCAAAAGTGAATTTGCCGGAAAGTGTGCGGGGCATCTGGAAACAACAGAGCGGACAAAATATGCTGCTGCGGCTCGAACAGAATGGCGAGCGCGGCGACGCCTCCTATTCTCAGGGAGGCTCTTCCTCCGGCGGCGATGGATTTTTTGGCCCGTTGCAGTTGAAACAGGACAGCGGCACGCAGTGGGAATTCCAGATCGCCCCGATCGAAATTGTGAATGGCAACAACACAAATATCACGAGCCCGCCCCAGTCGACCCGGGATATGGAATACGTGATTGATCAGAATGGCAGGCACCTGGTCCGCGGATATACCGCCATGTCCAAGGAAGGAAAGGTCACGCTCCGGCTCGACGGGGAAAAACTGATTGCTCGCGGACTCTGGGCGCAAATCGAAGTTCAAAGATGGGACGCACAGGGCAAGCCATCGGAGGAGAAAATCACTCCCCTTGAAACGGTATTCCTGCGCCTCACCGCTTCAACGAAGCTCGTTGACAAAGTCCAAGTCAGCGGAGTCCTGCATCGAGCGGATGGCTCTCCCGCCGCGGGAGTCAAATTACTGTTGGTGGCCATGACCGGATCCGAGGAAAATCCGAATTTTTCACAGAAGACTGACGGACTGGGAAAGCGGGCGGACCCCTCCGCGGAAACAGACAGCGCCGGGAAATTCACTTTCACCGTTGACCATGGATATTTGGGTGATGTGCGGACGATTGATGCCAGCGATCGGTTTGTACTCGCGATTCCAGACGCGAAGGACAACCGCTCGGCGCAACTGTTGAAGAGCCGCGGCAAAGCGGTGATCACCAGGATCGATGGCACGCAGAGCGAGATCAACCTCGGAGAAATTGTCCAGTAAAACGGCGGCCATCGAACGGAATTTGGCGGCGATAGATTTGCGGAACATGGATCTATGAATAGCGCGGTGAATCCCGGCGGGAAAGAGAAAACCTGCGCGCAATGCGGCGAAAAATTTCAGTGTTTCGCCGAGCAGGGGCCGTGCTGGTGCGATGAAGTGAAGGTTTCCAGCGAAGAACTGGCCGGGTTGCGGGCCCGGCATGCCGATTGCCTGTGCCCGAACTGCCTCCGCGCAGCCGCCGCGGCGGGCGCGTCTCAGAGGTAATCGCGCGAAGGGCCTTCGAGGAACGCGCGCAGCTTGCGCGAACGCGAAGGATGGCGCAGCTTGCGCAGCGCCTTGGCTTCAATCTGGCGGATGCGCTCGCGCGTGACCTTGAAGATTCTTCCCGTTTCCTCAAGAGTGTAACTGTAACCGTCTCCCAGACCGTAACGG
>JBGOTC010000057.1:0-11868 GCA_041476305.1 Terriglobia bacterium | reverse complement strand
AGGTGAATTGGAGCATCGAAGTCCGCTACATGCACATTTCCAACGCGGGACTGACCACGCCGAATCCGGGGATCAATACCGTGCAGGTGCGCATCGGGATCGGATGGTTCACCCGCGGCAAGCACGAAAATCGCGGCCGCAATAGACCTTAGCTCCGAGCTTCCCTGTGAATCAATTTCCAGTCGTTGATGTGTGACAAGGGAATAATCTGGGCGCGTACCGGAGAGAGACTCGTTGCCCTGAAGGCCCATACCCGGCAGCGATTTCGAGCTTCCAATCTAAGCGCTTCACTACGCTCGAAGGCAAATCTAATTCCAGCTCGTAGCCACTTGCCATTCCTCGGATAAGGTCGGCGGCAATTTCTCGGATCTTATTGAATTCCGCTTCGACCTCATATTCCCTGTGACTGTTCCGAAACTCCTTGGGTGGATCCTTGGGCCACAGCCAAATCGATACGCCCCCTGAATTATTTGCAAGCCTATCAAGCAACTCATGAATTTGTCGAAATCTGGGGGCACCCGGAAACCTTGCGGGATCGGGAGAGATGGTTGCGACTGTGAACAGACGAATTCCAGAACTGTTCAGCAGGTCCTCCGTCTTTCGCAAATTGTTGTGGCTGTCATTTTCACCTCCGTCAGTAATCAGGACGATTCCGGAATTTCCAGGAGGAAGTCCCAAGCGTTGGATGTGATTGATGCTGAAGATCAGAGCATCATACATTGCGGATGGGCCCCTCCACATCGACCGTGCCGAATATTTTTGGATTGCATCATCCAGTAGCTTTCGGTCCGAGGTGAAATCCTGATCAAGATATGTTTCCTCCATGAATGCGAATGAAGCATAGCGGGTCTCTCGGGGAGATTGGTTTATCAGTTCTTTTTCTATGAGCAGGCTCGAACGCATTGTGAATACGTCATTCCTGCTCCCGCTCGTGTCCAGCAAAAGCAACAGATTCGCTAGGGGAGGGGAGGGCTCTACGCGTCGTATAGGGACCTCAACTTTCCCAATCGTGGCTTTGAAACTGGCGGCGGTAAGGCCGGGGATTGGGTTTCCTGCTTGATCCTCCACCTGAACATGAATCTTCCGTACCAGGCAGGGATTTTCCTGGGCACCCAGTGAAAATGTCATAGCAGAAATGACGATTGCGATGGCAAGTAGTACAAACTTGCGGATCACCTTCCGCATTTGTCGGGACTCCTACTTCAGGTATTTCCCCAGCCAATCCGTGAACAGTTTGTACCACAGCTCGCTGTTCTGCGGCTTCAGGATCCAGTGGCCTTCATCGGGGAAAATCACCAGCCGTGACGGCACGCCCTGTCGCTGCAGCGCGGTGTAAAACTGCAATCCTTGCGTATAGGGCACGCGGTAATCCATTTCGCCGTCAATCACCAGCGTCGGCGTTTTATATTTTCCGAATTCTCCGGCGTAAGTCGAAGGCGACCACTTCCGATAACTCGCGGGGTTCGACCACGGTGTGCCGGCCATGTCGTGTTCCTCAAACCAGAGCTCTTCGGTCGCGCCGTACATGCTCACCTTGTCATAAGGCCCGGCGTGGCTGATCAGCGCCTTGAACCGCCCGGTGTGCCCGGCAATCCAATCCACCATGTAGCCGCCGTAGGAGCCGCCCGCCGCGCCGACTTTGTCAGCATCAATAAATTTGTAATTGGCGATGGCGTAGTCCAGGCCCTTCATCAGGTCGTCGTAAACTTTTCCGCCCCAGTCGTCCGTAATTTCGTCCGTGAATTTCTGTCCGTAGCCCGTGGAGCCGCGCGGGTTGATGAACACCACCACGTAGCCCGCCGCCGCGAACATCTGCTGGTTCCAGCGGTAGCCCCAGTTGTTCTCCCACGCGCCTTGCGGCCCGCCGTGAATCAGAAACAGAGTGGGATATTTGTGCGAAGCATCGAAATGCGGCGGACGGATGACGGCGCCGTGAACTTTTGTGCCGCCCGCGCCATCGAACCAGAACCACTCCGGCGCCGCGAGATCGAGCTGCGCCAGTCTCGCATCATTCATGTGAGTCAGTTGACGCCCACGGCCGCCGACAACCCCCACGGTAAAAATTTCAGCGGGCTGCGTGAGGCTCGAGCGCGTGAACGTAAACATCCGCGCGGCGGCGTTGTAGGAAAGCTCGTTGTTGAATCCCTCGCCGACAATGGCGCGCGGATTCGCGCCCGCGTAAGCCTCGATGGCGTAGATGGGCGCCAGCGCGTGCTCCTCCGCCGTAAAGTAAACGCTGCGGCTGTCCCCGCCCCAAACCAGATTGTCCACGCTGCGGTCAAAGCCTTCCGTGAGATTTGTATGCTTGCCGCTCGCGCGGTCGTAAAGCATCAGCCGCCAGCGGTCCGCTTCATTTACGGGAACGAGCTGCGCGCGGTAGGCAATGGTCTTGCCATCCGGCGAATAAACCGGGTGGCCGTCATAGCCCTGATTCTCCGTGATGCGCTTGGCGGGCGCGGAACCATCGGCGGGGAGAATAAACAGGTCGCCATTCGTGCTGATGGCTTCCATGGCATCGGTGACCGCGACGAAGCACAGCTCGCGGCTGTCCGGTGAAAACGCGATATCGGCGGCCTCGCCGCGAAAATCCGGCGGCACGTCGTAATCCGCCCCGGGAGTCAGATCGCGCGCGGCTCCGCCTTCCGCGGCGGTGATGAAGAGGTGGCTGCGGCGGCCATCATTCCAGTGCGTCCAGTGGCGGTAGAGAAGATGGTCATACACCCGCGCCTTCACCTTGCTCTTGGCCGCGTCATCCAGCCGCTTCTTGTTGCATGCGTCGTCGTTGCAATCGGGGAACACTCCGGAAGTGAATGCCAGCGATTTGCCGTCCGGAGCCCACTGAAAAGTGTCCACGCCCGTGGAAATGTTCGTCAGCTTCGTCGCTTCGCCGCCCTCCACGGAAATCGTGTAGATCTGCGATTCGCCGTCGCGCGAAGAAAGGAACGCGATGTGCTTCCCATCGGCAGCCCACCGCGGAGAGTTGTCCCGCCCGCTTCGCGTCAGCGGCTTTGCCTCGCCCCCGCCCGCGGGTATCAGCCAGATGTTCGCAGCGTTGCGGTTCGCTTCCTTATCAGGAGTGGCCACGGTGAACGCCACCCACTTTCCGTCGGGAGAAATCCGCGGGTCGCTGACGCGCTGCATGGCGATGAGGTCGTCAAACGTGATGGGGCGCTTGGATTGCGCGCGGGCCAGCGGAGCAATAACTACAAGCGCCAAAAGGAGCGCGGCACTCACAAAAATCTTGTTGCGTTTCATTTTGATGGTTCTCCCGACGTTGGGACTTGGGGCTCCCACAGAATATAAACCCGGCTCCAGGGCTAACCCGGGAGCCGGGCGGCAATGAGTTCCGACTTCCTTAGGTCAATGCGACTAGTCGCTTCCGCCACCCATGAATCCGCACAGCAAGCCCAGCAGGCCCACCGCGAGGTGGATTGCGTTGTACGTCCCGTTGAGCATCAGCATGGTCACGATGGAGGCCGGCATCCCGGCAAAGCCGATAATCGCCACAATCGTGTAAACCACTCCGAACACTTGCGCGAACGCGCGGCCGCCCTTCTGGCCGCCTCCCAAGCCGGCCGCGAGACCGACCAGGCCGCTGACCAGGTGGATGACGTTGTGTGTCATGTTGAACTGCATCCCCATCATGCCGGCATCACCCTTCACGAACCCGATGATCCCGACCAGGGTCAATACAAATCCGATGACGACCGCGTACGCCTTGCCCATTTGCAGTCCTCCTTCAGGATTAGGTAAACGTCCCGGGGCGCTGTGGCACGGACCCACACCCAGGATTCGGGCGAAGCATACTGATAGGCCCCCCCTAGGTCAAGGGATTAGGTTAAGGGCAGGGGGGACTGCCTCACTCCTTCGTAGCTATGTTCCGAGGGCGGAAATACTCAAGTGGTGCCGGAATAATTGCACCTATGGCCGCATACACCACAAATGACAATGGAATCGAGACAAACAACGAAACAATTATGAAATTCCACCTCTGAAGATTGAAACCGTATGAAATGGCAGCAGCTCCGAATAGACTGATTACCCATGCTAAGTCCAAATGGCGCAACGATTGTCGGAGCCGCTCTCCGCAAGCTGGGCAGGGAAAGCCCTTTGACCACGGTCCAATTACTTGGTCTGGATGAATCAACGCCGCACAGGCTGGACACTTTCTCAAATAGCGCGATATGGCCATGGCACGATTGCTTGCTTCACTCAAACAACCTGGACGGGTCCGAGTCCCCCCAACCCCCTACTTCGGCGTGACCCCCACCTGCCAGAAGAGGAAGCTCAGCGCGTCGGTCGAGTCCTCAACCTGCTTGCCCACGGGCGTGCCCCCGGAGTGGCCCGCCTCCGTATCGTACTTCAGCAGGATGGGCCGGCCCGGCGCGGCGGAGGCCTGCATCAGCGCCGCCATCTTCCGGGCGTGCAGCGGAGCCACGCGCGTATCGGCGTCGCCGGTCACAAACAGCACGCCGGGATATTTGGCCCCCGCCTTCACATGCTGGTAGGGCGAATAGGCGTTCAGGTATTTGAACTGCTCGGCGTTCTCCGACGAGCCGTATTCCGGCACCCAATACTTCGCGGCCAGGAAATTCTGGTAGCGCAGCATATCCAGCAGCGGGAAGCTGCACACGATGGCCGCGAAAAGTTCCGGCCGCTGCGTCATCGCCGCTCCCACCAGCAGGCCGCCGTTGCTCCCTCCGCGAATGGCCAGTTTGGAGGAGGTCGTGTACTTGTTGGCGATCAGGTATTCCGCCGCGGCGTAGAAGTCCTCAAAAACGTTCTGCTTCTTCTCCATCATCCCCGCCTGATGCCACTTCTCGCCGAACTCGCCGCCGCCGCGCATGTTCGCCAGGGCATAGACGCCGCCCTGCTCCATCCAAACCACGGCGGAGGAGCTGAACGAGGGAGTCGAACTGAGGTTGAAGCCCCCGTAACCCGTCAGCAGCGCGGGCGCGGAGCCATCCATCTTCAGGCCCTTCAGGTGCGAGACGAACATCGGCACGCGCGTGCCGTCCTTGGATTTGAACCACACCTGCTCGGTGGTGAATTTTGCCGAATCCACCGGCAGTTCCGACTTCCACCACACGCTTTGCGCGCCGGTATTGACGTCATAGCGATAGATGGTGCCCGGCACAAAGAAGGAAGTGAACTCGTAGAATGTTTCGCCGCTCGACCAGTGGCCGAACAATGGCGAGGCCGAGCCCAGCGCGGGGAGCGCGACATCGCGCACCGGTTTGCCGTCGCGGTCAAACACGCGTAACTGCGAGCTGGCGTTGTGCCCGTATAGCACGGAGAGCTTGCCGCCGACCAGAGTCATGGATTCGATATGCGAATCGCTCTCCGGAACAATGGTCTTCCAGTTTTCCTTGTTGCCGAAGTTGGCCAGGTCCGCGCGCATCACTTTCTCAAACGGCGCGTTCCAGTTGGTCTGGATGAAAACGAATTGCCCGCCGATATCGGCCTGGAAGCGCGCGTCCACTCCCTTGATCAGCGTTGTGACCGGGCCGTTCTTGTAAAGGTCCTTGATATAGACCTCGGTCTTGTCGCCGGAAGCTCCGTAATAAACGTGGATGATCAGAAACTGGCCGTCTTCCGTCGCGGAGGCGGCGATGATGATTTCCGGCCCATAGCCTTCGCCGAAAATAACTTTGTCATCAGCCGCCGGCGACCCGAGCTTGTGCCACACCACCCGCGGGCCTTGCGGCGATTGCCTTGTGACATAGACGCCGGTGCGGTCGGCATTGAAGTCCGCGCTGAAATAGACGGCCTTCGTAAATTCGTCGGTCAGTTCCTGCTTGGTGTCCACATTCAGGATGTGCGGAGTCACTTCGTCCGCCCCGCCCTGGCGCACGCCGTATGCCACCAGCGCGCCGTCGCGCGATACCGCCAGCAGGCTGACGGTGGTGCTGTGGTCCTTGCTCATCGGCAGCGGGTCAACAAGCACAACATCTCTTCCCGTTGGCCCCTGCCGGAAATAGATTTTGGATTGGTCTTCGTCCGCTCCGCGCTTATCGAAGAAGTAGCGGCCGCCGCGCTCGAAGGGCAAGCCGGTCTGGTCCACTTTCAGGAGTCTGCCAAGCCGCGCGCTGATGGCTTCGCGCCCCGGGAGTTTCTTCACGATGGAATTGGTGTAGTTGTTTTGCTGCGTGATCCACGCGCGCGTGTCCGGCGAGTTCTGGTCTTCCAGCCAGCGATAAGGGTCGGTGACCTTCGTGCCGGAGTAGTCGTCAATCACATTCGCCACGCGCGTCACCGGCGGGGGAGCCGCGTGCATCGCGTCCGGCGCACCGCTCTGCGGGTGCGGTCGCGCTGTGGTCACGCCGAAGACGGTGATGATTGACGAAATCAGGATGATGGCTGCGGCATCGCGCTTGCGTCTCTTTGCTCGATCCATGGTTCTCCTTATTTTCGGGAGGGCACGACTTCAGCCTGCCTACCGGTAGGTAGGTCGTGCCGTACAGCCTCAGCTATTTGGGGGCTTTAGCCCCCGCGGCCAGATTCTATCCCCCCGACGTGCTGAGTTTTTCCAGGTGCTGTGGCCATAAAGATTAGCACAGGGCTCGGGTGAATTGAGCTTCCGTCACCGTGATTGGAATCCTTTCATTCCAATCACCCTGAGCTCCGTCGAAGGGCCATCTCGATCCCCCCTTAAGGCCCGGAGGGCCACCACCAAACATCAGCCCAGCCCGCAAGGGCTGGGCGATCACCCCACCCTTCACGTCCGAGCGCCGGCGGCGCGGCACAACTTGACCAGTGCGCCAACTGGAAGAGACGCAGCCCCACGGCGCGTGAAACCTGGCCGGCGGGCGAAGCGCGGCGTTTGCGTCCCGACGGTTAGTATCGGGAGGAATCTGCTTCTTCTTTTGTCTTGATGTGAAGGGGTTTGTTTCCGCCTGTCATTTCGAACGCAGAGAGAACCCTCGCATTATCCCATGCGTTGTTTCATGTTCAGCCTCGGTTACATCCCTCGTGGGTTTTGTCGCGATCGCAGATAACCTCGGGTCGCGCAGAGTTCACGCCAAGTTTCGGGGTCAATCGAAGGTCGACTTAGTGCGCGAATTCTGCAGATCTCACTCCAGCAACAGTCTCTCACAAGTGCTTCCGAAGGAAGCGAACAGCGCAGTAGGTCACCAAGCAATTCTTCTTGAGAGTAATGTCCACATCGTATCTGCCCGTCTCGAATGGTTTCTGTTGCTGGGACATGAATTGGTTGGGCTATCGTCGCATCGACACTTTCAGCAAGGATTCGGTGGACGGCTTCTAAATGTAGTTTTAGGGATTGGTCGTTTCCAGTAATAACGAAGAGATCGGTTCGATTCTCCGCAAATGCGTGCAATAGGTCTTTGTCCGATCCAGGGATCCGAGAGGCCAATTGACCGAAAGTCAAGAATTCGCCAGGCTGTCTCAGGAATTGGCGGATCATCTCTCGAATCATTTGCGTTGCGAGCCGATCCCAATCCATGCGCCCTCTTCATGTTCCGGTGATTCACGTGACGAGAAAGAACCAAAGGAGTATAACATCCGAGGAAGTGCCGGTAGAGTACTGGAATGGGCGGGCCGGCGGCTCACAGCTTCAATATGATAGCCTTATTCTATGCTTACTTCGGTGCTGATCGCCCTAGGCCTGTGCGCAGCGGCCATCCTACTTACATGGATCGGATATGAGCTTAATTTTAGCTCTCCTCCAAACGATTCAACCAAGAAGCGCATTCGGATTTGGCTTGGTGCTATCGCGCTCGCATTTATTGGTTTGACCACCTGGGCTACGATCAGAAGCGAGCAGTTTTCAAATAGAAATCAGCAGGAACTTAAGGATTTACCTCGTCAAGTGGGCGAATACATCAGGAATACAACTCCGCCCCCAGGATTCGTGCCCCCACGCCCAAATCCAGTAACTGGAGTGATAGCTGCGGCGGATGGAGACTGGGGAGCAACAGCAGTCAATATGGCAAGACAGATATACCAGTTCTTGGACAGTGAGGGTGCGATACCAACACGCAAACCAAATGAAACCGAAGTGGATTTTATTGTGCGATCAAATGCTTGGTACTCAACCGTAATGAATCAATACAAGAAACAATTCAACGATCAAGCTGTCACAATGGCTGGACTGTTGGTTGAAAAAGGCTTGTTAGACAAACAAGTGAACGACTTAGCCAGGAATCCAGTAAACATTACGGGTATAAAGATGTTGGCACAACAGATCGAGGCCGGTGGGATCAGGTTCAGGGACAAATACAAACGAAGTGGGTAGCCGCTGGTTTTTCCAGTCGCGCACGGAAATGAATTCTGCTTGATAGAAGGTGCTCTTCTCCTGATTAGTTTGGATCTTTACAATAGCTGGTGCCAACGCGTATGCCGCATTTTGGTGATTACAAATCGCTTTTGGATACGGTGTTTTTCCTATACGCGACAGTAGAGGACGCTTGGGAAGGAAAACAGTCTGGAGGCACAGGCTTCTTTGCAACAGTTGCTTCGGATCGGTACCCAAGTTTGTTCTATCAATATGCGGTCACAAACTGGCACGTCGCTTGTGAAGGCGGATGTCCGATAGTTCGCCTCAACACGTTGGATGGCAATACCGATATCATCACGTTGAAGGTGTCGGATTGGCGCTTCATTCCCGAGAAATATGACATAGCGGTTGCGCCAATTCCTCATGACTTATCCCAACACAAAGTCATGTATCTAGCTCCAAACTTTCTCCTATCTGAGGATGAGGAAGAGACTTTGGATATCGGTGTTGGCGAAGATGTGTTTATGGTTGGAAGATTCGTGGATTACGACGGGGTCCAGACGAATCAACCCGCGGCGCGATTTGGGAATATTAGTATTGCCTACGCGACCGTGAAACAACCCACTGGATATTATGGCCGCTCAATCGTGATTGACCTTCATAGCCGATCAGGATTCTCTGGCAGTCCCGTATTTGTTTATAGAACTCCGGGCTCTTTATTTCCTCCGGCATCGGAAAAGGGACTCGTTTGGGTTGGCGGCCATACTATGAAACTGTTAGGAATCCACTGGGGACAATTCCCTGAAGAGTGGGAGCTAACTTCAAAGTCACCCGCGGAAGCATCTTTGATTAGGGAGGGACAATATGTTAAAGGTTTTAGCGGTATGACTTGTGTTTGTCCTAGTTCTGCGATTTTGGAACTCTTGAACCTACCCGAATTCAAAGAAATGCGATCACGTCAAGATTTAGAGATAGAAAAGTCAGGTGGACCGGACGCAAGAGTTCCACACGGAGAATAGCAGTCCTGTTTTTGATCGCTCTTGGCCGGGTGACACGTATTTTGAGCGGACCGAAAGCATGGACTGATGGATTCCCCCTCAATCCCTCTTGACACCTCTATAACTCTCTGGTAATATGCCCTGCAGACTTCGAGTAGCGTTTCGAATACTCCTCTCGAAACCCCCTCCCCGAATCCTGCAATTCATTCGAATCACCTTGATAATGCTCATTCACGAGCCACGAACCACTCGCCGCCCCGCGTGTCCCCCACGTCGGAGACATGCACGCGATCCTGTAACCCGTTCAGAATCAACACCGCTGTTAACTACTAAAGTAACAGATAACCCGTGTGGAATCAACACTTACAAGAAACGTGGATCAGTATGAAAACAATCACTTTTAAGTCCTGCAGAATGAACAGTTACAAAACTGCACCAAAAAGCAGCAAAAATCGTGTCTATAAGTCCTTTAGAATGCGCAGTTACAAAACCTGCGTCCGTAACTCCTTTAGAATGCGCAGTTACAAAAAACGTAGGGGGGCCTGCCACTGCAGGCCCAAGCCGACGCGGTCAGATTCGCTTGAGCCGCGCGGCACTCAAAGAATACCCCCCCGTCATTTCGAGGAGTCTTATCCTGATGGACGACGAGAAATCTGCTTCTTCCTGATGTGCTGCAACAGCAGATTCCTCGGCTACGCCTGCCTGGCGGCAGGCTGGCTCGGAATGACGGCAAGAATGACTGCGGCCCCGCAGCACTCAGATAATGTCGGGTCGAACGTAGCGGTGGTCTTCAGACCAGCAGCCGTCGCGGTTCCTGGCGTCCACCTCGGGCGGACTGCCGCTCTCCCGATGAGATTCATCGGGATAAATTCCGGGGCGGCGCTACGCAGACAACAGCTTGTCCCCGCGGAGCCGGGTCATCTCTTGTGCATCTCGGCAAGCGCAGCGGTATCGTATTTGTCGACTTTGATGACGCGGGATCGGCTCCGCACCAGAGGCGGAACGATGAGGCGCACACCGGCTTCATTTTCCGCTTCAATCACCGCCCAGCCGGTATGCACCCCGCTTTTGCATCCCCAATCGAAATGCGTCAGATACCCCTGGGCGTTCAACAACTCAAACAGGTTGAGACATTCTTGTTCCTTATGCGGTGTTTCGACGAGATAGCGATCCATCGTTCCTCCTATCGTTTCCGAGGTCAACTCCGGGATTTCCGGCGCCGACCTTCGGTTCGCGAATCGTACGCTTCTCCCGCGCGGCTTCGCCCGGCCGTCACCGGCCCAGGGCTTTGCGGATGCGCGCCAGGTGGTGCCAGCTGTGCCGGAGTGCGTGGTCCTCAATGACGAACTGCGCGGTCACAGGCGCGCCGAAGCTCAGCGAGAAGGGCGCCGCCTGGTCCAACTCGTCATCCGTGAATCCGCGGACTGCGGCGGCGGCCTCACGGCTGTTTCGCCGCAAAAGTTCGAGCGCGTCACCCTTCGTTACGCCGGCATGTTCGAGGGCATGCTTGGCATTGATCTGCGCGATGACCTCCCAGGTGACGTCCGTAATGGCGTTGCCGCCGGCGATGGCTCGCGCGGCATCCAGCTCGATCGGGTACATGCTGGCGACATGGTGCACAATGACGCCGACCGGACGACGGTCAGTCGCCGACACCGGGGTGAGCCATTCCGCTTCCGAAAGTCCTTCAGCAAATGCCGCCAGGCCGGCAGCGCCTTCCTCGATCCGCGCCGCCAATAATTCAGCGCGGCGGCTTACAAGCGACCGATTCTTGAGAGTCGCGGTGGTGACCTCCTCGACCTCTGTGTTAGTGTGTTTCTCTTTCACAATCGGATTCATTGCTGGTGCTCCTTTCATTGAGATGATTTGGGTCCCGAAGTCTTGCGAATCGCCTTCGCTATGCCGTGGCCCTTTCCGTTTCGTCCTGCGTGCCCCGAGGCATCAACACCCCCAGGACCACTGCCACAAGCAACATGGCGGGAACATCTCCCCAAAGGTGGCCGTGTTCCGCGGGCATGTTCACTGCTTGCACGGCCATGATTCCGCCGTGCACCAGGCTCGACCAAACGGTGAACCAAATGAGGCTGCGATGCTTCAGCGGATTCCGCGAAGCAATGAGGAGGAATACGCCGAGAACTGCGTAGACCCCAACCATCATTTGCTCGTACTCGGTTTGATTCGGACTCCAGCGCCATCCGGCCGGCCACAGAAAATTCATGAGCGGGTAGACACCGAGCAGGAAAATCAGGCCGAAGAGAACCAATGCCACGCGAAGAAAGCGCATACGCGCCGCAAGGTTCAAGGGGGTAGAGAGACTTTCGATCGATTTCAATTGTGTTTGTGACATGACATCCTCCTTTTCCATCTCATTAGAGTCGGGAAGGCCGCGACGGGTGCAGACTTTGGCAGGTATTTTCGGCGCTTGCTTACCTATGCGTCTGGAAAACTTGCCTGACTCGCGGCAAATGACGAATCATTTGCCCCGGAGTCCCGGAACCTTACCCGGGAGTCCGCATCGGGATGGTCATTCCGCGCCAACTGCGGCGGGCGCAAGCTGTTCGGTGGCGCGCCTCCGGCGCTCCGCGAGCGGGATGGAACTGGTGCCCAGCCCTGACGGGCTAGGCTGACGTT
>JBGOTC010000056.1:0-12028 GCA_041476305.1 Terriglobia bacterium | reverse complement strand
CGGGTGGAACTTACGTGCAAGTTTGCGGTAGGCCTGGCGGATTTCCTTGAGCGGCGCCTTGCGGGGCACGCCCAGCAATTCGTAGTAATCCTGTTTGGCTGTTGTCGCCATCATTTGCCTTTCGCGCGCGGCGTTGAACGGGGCCGGGCGCGAGTCCAGGCAATCAGAGCTTCGCCCAGCGCGCGTTCA
Source organism: Terriglobia bacterium (assembly GCA_041476305.1). Taxonomy (GTDB): domain Bacteria; phylum Acidobacteriota; class Terriglobia; order Acidiferrales; family UBA7541; genus DASTCZ01. The sequence goes on along the minus strand of JBGOTC010000056.1, from coordinate 11,839 downwards.
ACTCCGTCAATTCCTGCTGTTCGTGGCCGAATTCTTCGCGGCGGCGGCGGCGTTCCTCATCCATGCGCCCGGCCATGGAGGCTTCCTTCTGGTTTGCGCGTTCAATCCACTTGTCGATCCAGGAAAGGCGCGCCTCGACATTTCCGCCTTCGGAACGAAACTTCAGGAGCGCGCCGCTGATTTCCACGGCGCGCGGAAGAAAATCCGGCGGCGGAGCCTGCTGCGTGTCGTAGAACAGCCGCTTCCAATCGGCGCTGGGCGATTCGCTGATCGGCACCTGCACCATGTAGAAATCTTCCCGGAGTTTCTGCACTGCCACCGGGGGCCCGGTGCGCTTTACGCCTTCAAAGGTGTTCAAACGCGCGCTCCTTGTTGCAAATTGCCCCGAATTGTTATGAATCCGGATTAGTTCGGCTTCTTCGATTCGTCCACGTCAACAAATTCGGCGTCAATGACGTCGCCTTGTGCGGGGCCCTGCGCCGTTTTCGCGCCGGAGGAGGCGCCATCGCCGGCCGGGCCTGCTGCGGCCCCCGGAGCCTGTCCCGCTGCCGCGGCCGTGGCTTTGTACATCGCCTCGGCAACAACGTGGGTGGCGCGCTCGAGCTGCTCGCTCGCGGACTTGATGGCGTCAATATTGTTGTCTGCCATCGCCTTACGGCAGGCCTCGACAGCTTCCTCCACGCCCTTCGCATCCGCTTCGCTCACTTTGTCGCGGTTTTCCTTCAGCAATTTTTCCGCCTGGTAAACGCGCGTGTCGCACTGGTTGCGCGCTTCGATTTCCGCGAGGTGCTTGCGGTCTTCCTCGGCGTGCGATTCGGCGTCAGTGCGCATGCGCTCGGCCTCTTCCTTGCTGAGGCCGGTGGAAGCGGTGATGGTGATTTTCTGTTCCTTCTTTGTCGCCATGTCTTTCGCGGAAACGTTGAGGATACCGTTGGCGTCAATGTCGAACGTCACTTCCACCTGCGGCACTCCGCGGGGGGCGGGAGGTATTCCGATGAGATGGAATTTCCCGAGGGTGCGGTTGTCGCGCGCCAGCGGCCGTTCACCCTGCATCACGTGAATCTCAACGGATGTCTGGTTATCCGCAGCCGTGGAAAAAGTCTCCGACTTGCGAGTGGGGATGGTGGTGTTGCGCGTGATGAGCGTGGTCATGACGCCACCGTAGGTTTCCACACCCAGCGAGAGCGGTGTGACGTCGAGCAGCAGAATGTCCTTCACTTCGCCGCCGAGGACTCCGCCTTGAATGCCGGCGCCGACGGCGACGACCTCATCCGGATTGACGCCCTTGTGAGGCTCCTTGCCGCCGAAGAGACCTTTGACGATATCCACGACGCGCGGAATTCGCGTGGAGCCGCCAACAAGGACGACTTCGTCAATTTTCTCCGGGCCGATGCCCGCGTCCGCGAGGGCCTGCTTCACCGGGCCGACGCTGCGCTGCAGGATGTCTTCCATCAACTGCTCGAGCTTCGTGCGCGTGAGCTTCTTGACCAGGTGCTTGGGACCCGATGCATTGGCGGTCAGGAAGGGCAAATTGATTTCGGTTTCCATCAACTGGGAAAGCTCGATCTTGGCTTTCTCCGCCGCTTCCTTCAGGCGTTGCAGAGCCATGCGGTCGCTGCTCAGATCAATCCCCTCGTCCTTCTTGAATTCACCCATGATCCACTCAGCAATGCGCTGGTCGATGTCGTCGCCACCCAAGTGCGTGTCGCCCGCAGTGGCTTTCACTTCCACGACGCCTTCGCCGACTTCCAGGATGGAAATGTCGAACGTGCCGCCGCCCAGGTCGTACACGGCAATGGTCTCGTCCTTTTTCTTATCCAAGCCATAAGCGAGCGCCGCCGCGGTTGGCTCATTGATGATGCGCACGACTTCGAGCCCGGCAATTTCGCCGGCCTGCTTGGTAGCCTGGCGCTGCGCGTCGTTAAAGTAGGCGGGGACGGTGATCACCGCTTTGGATACCTTCTCGCCCAGAAAATCTTCCGCGGCGGTCTTGAGCTTCTGGAGGATCATTGCGGAGATTTCCGGCGGGCTATACTTCTTGCCGAGGATTTCGACGCGTGCATCGTCGTGGTCGCCACGAACTTCCTTGTAAGGGACACGCTTTGCCTCTTCACTGACTTCGTCATGGCGCCGTCCCATGAATCGCTTGATGGAATAGACGGTGTTTTCGGGATTTGTCACCGCCTGCCGCTTGGCGACTTGACCCACCAGCCGCTCACCGGACTTTGTGATCCCGACAACAGACGGAGTTGTCCGTCCGCCTTCCTGGTTGGGGATCACTACCGGCTCGCCGCCCTGCATCACAGCGACAACCGAGTTCGTGGTCCCGAGGTCAATTCCGATAATCTTGCTCATTGGTAAAGCTCCTTCCGAAGTGATTCGATGATGGCGGCCCCTTAAGGATTCGTAACGGGACGGAACTCATTATAATAGTTGAGTGTGATGTTGTCAAGTCTGGATTATGTTACAATAACTTCATTAAAATCATTAAGTTGCAGATTGCCTGGCCAACAGCTCTATCGATAATCGGCTAGGCCTTGAGCAGTACGAGACGTAGACCCTAGCTTTGGCTTGAACCGAAAACCTTGTGAATTTTCTGATGTCGGAGCGTCCATCTGGGTTCTTCGGGAATCACGCTTTTCTTGAAAACCGCATCTAACTTTTCGAGCATCCGGCCCGGACGGATGATTGTAGCGTGTCGAGTCGAATCGGGTAGAATGAGCGCGGACAACTGCTCGCCCATCTCGCGGAGGTTTCAACAAGTGGACAGGAAGTATACGAAGTTGTGGACGATGGTGACCCTGACACTGGCCGGGCTCATGGGGATTTCTTCCCTTTCGCTTCCGGCGAGGCCCGGAGCTCGCCAGAGCAAGCCCCCACAGACCAGGCCTGTACAACCCAAACCATCGCTTGCTGAAATCACCGCGGGAAAATCACTGGGGACGAAAACAGCTCCGATTCTCATTGAAGATTTTGCGGACTTCCAATGTCCCATGTGCCGGTCATTCTTTTTGGGGATCACTCGCCAAGTGATCGATGAATACGTGAGCACAGGGAAGGTCTACCTGGTGCACCATGATTTTCCTTTACCGATGCACGCGCACTCGCGCGAGGCTGCGAAATGGGCGAATGCAGCGGCGGTGATCGGAAAGTTCCAGGAAGTGGAAACGGCGCTCTACACAAAACAGGAATCCTGGGGGGCGACGGGAAAAGTGGAGGAAGTCGTTGCCGGGGTACTGACACCGGCGGAAATGAAACGCGTGCGGGCGCTCTACGCAAGCCCGGAGATCGAGACGGCGATCCAACATGACATGGACCTGGGACGCTCAAAAAGTGTGAATGAGACGCCTTCCATCTTCGTCACCCACAAGGGGCAGACCGTCCCGATCAACGCGGTCGGCGCGAGTTTTCCATTCATGAAGCAATATATTGAATACCTCCTGAAACAATAAGAATGGATTCCTCCGCACTTCCTGCCGAATCCTCCGCGCGCCCTCGCTGGCCGCGCCATGTGCTCTTGGCGGGACGCCTGATCCTCGGCGCGGTATTCGTGTACGCGGCGTATGCGAAGTTGCGCGAGCCCTGGATGCTTTTCGCGATGGCCGTCAATTCCTACCATTTTCTGCCCGAATGGGGTGCGACCCTGGTCGCGCGCGGCCTGCCCTGGCTGGAACTGGCGCTTGGATTGTTTCTCCTCACGGGATGGAAGATCCGATGGACAGCAACGGCGGCCGCAGGCCTTCTTGGTTTTTTCTTTGCCCTGATGCTTTATACCTACATCAAGAATCCGGACAGCGGCACGATTCACTGCGGGTGCTTCGGCTCCGGTGAAATCCTGGGGCCGCTCACGCTTGCGCGCGATGGAGCCTTGTTGGCGCTGGCCCTCATCATCGCGGGCGGCTCATTTGTGACGCGCGCGCGCAGGGCGTAAGGTTTCCGCAACTCTCTTTACTGGATTCAGGGATTTCGCAATAGAATAGTTCCGTCATGAAACCGTTCCTGACTCTTCTGCTTCTTGCCGCGCTTGCCGCCGCACCCGCTGCGCAAAAAAATCCCAGTGACCCCGCTCGCTTAGGCCGCGACGACGATGTGCGCGAAGCCGTGCTCCGTTACCAATTCAAGGCCATCAACCTTCTTGTTGCATTTCATTTCATCGCCGTGGACGAAAAAAACCCTTCGGACGCGTTCCTCCTGCGATTCGAGGACGACGCCCCGCCCGTACGCCCCGTTTCCGAGGCGCGTGTGGTCAAGAGGCCGATGCGCTCTGTGATTGACCGCAAGACCAGCAAGGAGGGCGCCATTTTTCGCGTGGGCTCCATCAAATGGATTTCCGACGTGAAAGCAGACGTCCAGGGCGGCTATGAATGCGGTGATTCCTGCGATGAGAAGTCAGGCGTATTCCATGTCACGAAGCAAGGCGATCGGTGGGTCGTGGAAGCATTCGATCCGGCCGGCAAGCCGAAGTCGTAGCGCGCGTTCCTGCTGCCACAGAGTGTTCCATGAGCGACACGCTGATCGGATTGCACCAGCTGATGACGTTCGCTGGATGGCATGAGATTCATTCCGGCTAACTGCTTTTCATACCGCGCGTTCCGAGACGTCGCGGCGGCTCCAGCAATCCCTGAAATCAGATGGTACCTCACTTGCACGCTAGGCTCTGTGGGATCGGTGTGTCCTGCGCGCATTGACCCGCGCGGTGTGCAAGGGTTGCGCTACAATTCACTGACTCGAAACAATGATCAAGTTTCCAACCCATCGATTGAGGATTCGCGGACGCAAAGTCTTCGGCAAGGTCGTATTCACGTTCCTGCTGCTCTGCTCAATTCTTTTTGGCGTGGTGACAGGGCTGCTATTCGTTTACTCGACGGACCTGCCGGAGATTCACGGTCTGGAGGATTACCATCCCAACCTGGTCACTGAACTCTACGCCGACGATGGGACCCCCGTGGGGAGTTTCGCTCTGCAACGACGCATCCTGCTCACCTACGAGCAGATACCTCCCGTCCTGCGCGACGCCGTTCTCTCCGCAGAAGACCAGCACTTTTTTGAACATTGGGGCGTGGACCTCCCGCGCGTGCTCCAGGCAGCGTGGCGCAACCTGAGCCGCGGGCGCCTTTCGGAAGGCGCGAGCACTCTCACAATGCAATTGGCCGGCCTGCTCTTTCTTGACCGGTCCGACCGCAGCCTGAAGCGAAAAATTGAAGAGACCATGCTGGCCATTCAGATCGAGCGGCACTACACGAAGCAGCAAATTTTCGCAATGTACTGCAATCAGATTTACCTGTGGCACGGACAGTATGGGATGGAGGCGGCTTCCGAATTCTATTTCGGAAAACCCGTCGGAAAACTTTCTCTGGCAGAGGCCGCAACGCTGGCAGGGATCCTGCGCGGCCCCAGTTATTCTCCCGTGCTTCACCCCGAGCGAGTTCTCGCCCGGCGCAACACGGTGCTCGAGTTGATGGCCAGGCACGGTAAGGTCGCGGACGCCGAGGCGCGGCAGGCGCAGCACATGCCGCTGGGCCTGCATCTCCAATATCCACGCAACGATTTGGCGCCCTATTTCTTTGAAGAGATCCGCAAGTATCTCGAAAGTGCTTACGGCACCGCCGCGGTGCACGAGGGCGGTTTGCGTGTGTACACCACGCTCGACGAGAAAATGCAGCGCGCCGCGAACAAAGCGGTGCGCGACGGCTTGCATGCCTATGACCGCCGCCACGGCTGGCGCGGCCATTCACCGAATATTTTCCGCGATCACCTCGGCACGCTGTCCGGCTACGACGATGATGACTGGCACCATACGATGGAAAGTGGCGACTACGTCGCGGGATTGGTGACCGCGGTGGACAACATCGCCGCCATTGTGAAGATCGGACCCTACCGCGCCCTCGTGGGAGCGCAGGACTTCACCTGGACTCACCGCAACTCGCCAAAGGAACTGTTCACGGTCGGCGACGTGGGCGTCTTCCGCATCCGCGAGATTTCAGGCACCACGCTGAAAGTTGAAGTTGAGCAGCACCCGGTGGCGCAGGCCGCTCTGGTGGCCATTGATAACGCCACGGGGGAAGTGAAGGCCATGGTAGGCGGATACAGTTTCGACGAGTCTAAATTTAACCGCGCCACGCAGGCGCTGCGGCAGGCAGGAAGCTCGTTCAAGATTTATGTGTATTCCGCGGCGCTGGAACAGGGCTTCGGTCCATTTGACACGCTTGTGGATTCGCCCTACACGACCATCAGCGGCGGGCAGGAATACTCCCCGCACAATTACGACGGAAATTTTGAAGGGGTCATCACGCTGCGGCGCGCGCTCGACGGTTCACGAAACGTTCCCGCGGTGAAGCTTGCCGAAAAAATCGGCATCGAGCATGTTGTGGATATGGCCAAGCGGTTCGGCATCTCGACACCCCTGCCGCCTTACCTTCCTCTGTCACTGGGCGCCGCGGATATGCGTCTCGTCGAGCACACCTCGGCATTCACGGTCTTCCCGAATGACGGCATTCGCATCGAGCCGCACCTGATCCGCCGCGTAACGACTTACGATGGGGCGCTTCTCGAAGAGGCGCGGCCCAACGTGCGCGACGTCATCTCGCCCACAGACGCGCGGGAGATGACGGCGATGCTGGGCGACGTGGTCGAACATGGCACGGGAGTCCGAGCGCAGGCGCTTGGACGCCCCAGCGCCGGAAAAACAGGGACGACCAACGATTTTACGGATGCGTGGTACGTCGGTTTCACACCGACTTTGACCGCAGGGGTGTGGGTCGGGAACGACGATAAGCAGGTTTCGCTCGGGAAAAAAGAAACAGGCGCGATGGCCGCGCTGCCCATTTGGTTGGAATTCATGGAGGGTGCAACGGAGGGAACTCCGGAGAAGGAATTTCAAAACATTGTGCCGCTTGATCGGCAGGCCCTGACCCACACTGTCACGGTGGATACGCAGGACCTTGCTCCCACGGAACCCTCGGAGCAAGGCTTGCCCACCATACCGCGTGGCGAAGCCATCGAGCCCCCAAAACCCAAACCACCAGCGAAGCCAGTGATCAAGCAGACCCCGCCACACTAGGCCCCGCGCCTTTGAGTCAACCGGAAAGAGTCCCACCCTCGAGGGAGTAGAGATGTGCTGCGCCCGGCGGCGCCTATGAGTTCGATTTTCCGGCCGCGGACAATCTCACCAATTTGAGTAATGAGCACGCGTCGAAACGCACGGGGAAATTTGCGGGCAGCGCTCCTGGATGCCGTAAACAATAATTGATAGTCCTCTCCGCCGTGAAGAGCCAGCTCAAGAGGGTCGAGGCCCCGCCGCGTAAGTTCCTCTGGAACACTGACGGCCGGAATCTTCGCGGCCCAAACGCGGGCCCCCACTCCGCTTGCTCGGCAGATGTGCGCGAGGTCAGTGCTGAGGCCATCAGAAGTGTCTATCGCCGCTGAAGCCAGCCCCTTCTGAGATAGCCACTGGCCTAGGGTGAGCTGAATCTTCGGGTAAGAGTGCGGCTTGAGGAGCGGCTTCCATCTTCGCCGGCGATTGAGCTTACGCAGCACCAGCTCCAGCCCGAGCTGCGCCGCGCCCAGTCTGCCGCTCACATAGATCCCATCGCCCGGCCGAGCACCTGACCGCAACAGTGCCTTGCCCGAAGGAACCTGGCCGCCAACGGTCAGGCTCATCAAAGCGGAGGAATATCGCGAAGTGTCTCCCCCAATCAGAATCATCCCAAACTCGTGGGCTGCTCGCGCCATCCCCGTGAGGACACCGTCGAGCCACTTGCCGGATCGCTTGGCAGGAAGCGCGAGGGTCAGAAGGAAGTATCGCGGCACCGCGCCCATGGCGGCGAGGTCGCTCGTCGCCCGCGCCAGGGCCTTGTAGCCGATGGACTCCGGTGGATGCACGCCGGCCAGGAAGTGGACGCCTTCGAGGAAAGCATCGGTGCTCAGCACCCAGTCGTGTGTGGAATCCCCGTTTTCGTGGACCACTGCGGCATCATCGCCGACGCCCAATCGCAGGCAGGGAGCATCTTGTGACCTCGGACGCGATGGCAGCCGGCTCCAGATACGCTCGATGATTTGATTTTCAGTCCGCAAATTCCCCGCCTGCCCCACAGGATAGCGCCAAGCCAACCAAAGGACTGCTCATTTTCTGTCCTAACGTACAAATTGTCCCACCCGGAGCCTTGAGGCACACTATCCGCGGGTTTCGGCCACTCCAGCGCCGAGACTTTTCAGTAAAATGCGCGTCAATGATAATGGCGCTGGGAAGATTTAGGTTGACTTGTTTGGGGCCGGGAACCTAGACTTGCTTTGGTTTCGGACCAGGACTCGCGGTTCAAACTCAATTGGGGCGGTAACGGGGCCCAACAATAGGTTTTACGCCGCATTCGGGGATGTGGCGCCCAGCCACTCGAATTTCAGGCAGTTCGTTCAGACTGAGGGTATGCGAACTCGCTTTTACACTTTCTTTTTGGCGTCCAACGACCAGAGCCGCATTCTCAAGCTCCGGATACCGATCTATGTCCTTCAATTGCTTGCGGTTCTGGCGGTTGTGGGCGGAATCACCATCGTCGCCGGAGTAGCCTCCTATTCGCGGATGCTCTGGAAAGCGGATAGCTACAACGCTCTGCGCACAGAGCGCGACGCCCTGAAGGAGCAATTCAATCAGCTCCAGTCCACGGTGAAGGATACCAACCAGCGGCTGGACTCCCTGCAATCGCTGGCGACTGAAGTCGCGATGACCTATGGCTTCATGAGGCTTCGCGAGACGCCGTTCGGATTGACTTCCGTGTCATCCACCCCCCAAGAAGATTTTGGCCGCACCATCGCCGAGTACAATTTCCTGCAGAAGAACGCGACGTCGCTCTCGCTGGCGCAGCAGGGCCTTAATCTATTGCCGTCGCGACCGGGACTGGGCGACGAAACTTTCACGCCATCCCTGTGGCCGGTTACGGGGCAAATTACGGCCAGCTTTGGTGAGCGGCTCGATCCATTCAGCGGGGAAGGCGAATTTCACAATGGCGTGGACATCTCAGCCAGCTACGGCACTCCCGTGCATGTTTCCGCCGATGGCGTAATTGTCGCGGTGGAGACGCATCCCGGGTATGGCCGCGTGGTTGTTGTGGACCATGGGTTCGGGATGGCCACCTGGTACGGACACCTTTCGGATTTCAAGGCCCAGGTGAGCCAGAAAGTTCATCGCGGCGACGTGATCGGCTACTCCGGCACGAGCGGGCGTTCTACCGGACCCCATGTTCACTATGAGATCCGCATTAACGGCGCTCCGGTCAACCCCTGGCGCTATCTCCGTTACAATTCCTTCGGCGATTAGCACTTCCTACAGACATTCACTGGGACGAAGACGGGAATCTGCCTCGGAATGCCACATCCCTAAATTGAATTCAGCGCGCGGGTTTCGTGCCAGCGGGAGGCAGGACCGGCGTAGTCTGTTTCATCGCTGGAGGCGGGGCTGCCAATCCATTCAATGTGTCCGGAGAGAGGCTGACGGAGAGTCGCACGCGTTGGCCGTCGCGAGAAATCCCCACCCGCTGAATCATGTTGTCGAGGGAGTTTGCACCTTCTTTAGTCAGCTGCTTGCGGGTCGCTGGATCCGTCAGGATGCCACGCCCAAGTATTCGGAATCCCTCCAGGCCAAGTTCAAGCTGAATCGCCTCGGCTGTAGACGTCGCGTCACCTTCCAGGACAATTCTCAGATCCTGGCCATCCGGCATAACGGCAATCGATAGCCAGTGAATGCCATGCAACACGGTTTGCACTTCATCCAGGCGCGCGGTTCCGATGGTCACGTCTTTTGGCAAGGCGTCGGTGGAGAGCACGGCGAAAATCGCCGCACCTGCCACGCGAGAGACGTGCTCGCGCATGGCGGCGTCACTGGCGATGGCGCCTCCCGGCGCGACAGCCGCGGAAATTCCTTTTTGCTTACTGATCATCTGAATGCGGCCCGGCGCGATGAAACTGAACTCAACTTCGTCTGCCGTCCTCCCCGCCGGCACAATGTAGGTCGTCCGGCCATTGCGTTGTTCCACTCTTCCCACTCGCACCGCGTAGGCGACAATTTTTTGTTCATCGAAACGCCCTTCGGCGACTGTCCAAACCTCAGGCTCAGGTGATTTGGGAAGCATTGCGAACGCAATGTGGTCCAAGTCGCGCGTGTAGTCGAACCCCGTTTCGCGGACAAATTGGCCGTAATCCGGGTCCTCGTTCACAGAGGGCGCTATCGCCACGAGCTTTGCCAGAAATGCGGACTTGCGTAGCGATTCCAAATCAGCGTAGAGGATATAAGGCGATTGGGCTGGCAGGAGCGATACGAGAGCCGGGGCGGCGCCGGAAGTCTTGGCGGAATTCGCCCCCGTTTGGTGCCAGTAATAGTAGTATCCAACTCCCGCAAGGACAACGACAGCTACGCAAATCAGGACGATTGCAGCGCGGCGCAAGTGTTGAACCCCCGGACCCCATTCTCGCATCTAACGGTAAGCGTGTGCTACCCGTTCCGGGGAATGCGTTGCCAAAGGCGGGCATCAGCATTTCGGGCCTAAGGCCAGACGAATCTGGTGTTTTTCGACATGCCAGAGGCCGCTCGCGGGTTCCATCCTGAAGCTGGCACGCGACGTGCTCAGTCACTTTTCTTTCCCTTGCAATTCAGATGCCCTGTTTGTTATTCTTCTCAGGTTTGGGCGATGCTGGCGTAGCTCAGTGGTAGAGCTTCTGATTTGTAATCAGAGGGTCGGGGGTTCAAATCCCTCCGCCAGCTGATTTTATGGGTTTCGGAAATAGGGGGAAGTGTTCCCCGTGCGCGCGTCACGGAATCTTCGCTGAGATCTGAGCGGGCGGGTGTCTCTTTTCGTTGTTCTTTACGGGAGCAACGAAGGAGATGCGCGCTGCGTCATCATCGGCAATTTTCCCCGTAAGGGACGGGTGGGTGAGTGGCTAAAACCAGCAGACTGTAAATCTGCCGCTCCTTGCGGGCTACGGAGGTTCGAATCCTCCCCCGTCCACCAGTCTGCGCAATGCATTGCTGGCCCAAAGCGAGAAGAAGCTGAATCCTAATGAGCCGTTTTGTGTGCGCGTAGCGCGCGCGACGGATTTGCCGGGGGCGCAAAAAAATTCCGAGCCTGGGTAGCTCAGTTGGTAGAGCGCGTCCTTGGTAAGGACGAGGTCACCGGTTCAATCCCGGTCCCAGGCTCCACGAAGACATTGATTGATTGTTTCGGGGATGAGGTCGCAGGGCGAAACCAGATTTCAATCGGCGGGCGGGGGTAACTCAACGGTAGAGTCTCGCTCTTCCAAGGCGATGGTTGCCGGTTCAAATCCGGTCCCCCGCTCCACTTGGTTTGTATACGCGCTCCAAAGCGAGCGCGACAAATGGATGTACATCGGGATGGCAGCAAGCGTTGATCGGAGACTCAAGGAGCATAACCAGGGATATAACCGTTCCACGAAATCCCGTCGGCCATTTCGGTTGGTTTTTGTTGAGGAATGTCAGAACAGACAGGAAGCGCGAAAGCTGGAGAGGTTGTTGAAGAGCGGCTGTGGGAGAGAGTTTTTGAGGACTCGGATCGGCGGCTAGTGAATGGATGGGTGCCGCCTGCCTGCCGGTAGGCAGGGTTCAAATCCGGTCCCCCGCTCCACTTTGTAACGGAACGCCAAGCGTGAGGGAAGGAAACGATGGCGAAGGAAAAATTTGAACGGAGTAAGCCGCACGTCAACATCGGGACGATTGGTCACATTGACCACGGCAAGACCACGCTGACGGCGGCGATCACCAAGGTTCTCTCGAAGAACAACCCCAAGGTGCAGTTCCGGGCGTTCGATTCGATTGACAACGCGCCGGAAGAGCGCG
>JBGOTC010000055.1:0-12147 GCA_041476305.1 Terriglobia bacterium | reverse complement strand
TCATCGCCGGGTTCGCCGTCGTGGTCACTGCCGGTGCACCTTGCTTCTGCGTGGCTGGAGGATTCTTCCCCGTGCCCGGAGCTGTCGTTCCCGGCGCGGGCTGAGTATTCGGCGCGGCGTTTCCTGCAGCTGGTGCTGGGTTTGTCGCACCAGACCCCGCCGCATTCGTCGCCGAGGGAGTCGTCGTTGCCGCCAATGCCCTCGCGGCCTGCGCCCTTACGTACCACCTGTAACCGAGCCCTCCGCCACCCAGAACCAGAATCACGGCCGCGGCAATCGCCACAATCTTCATCTTGCTGCTCGAGGTCGCGGAGCCCGTCAGCACCTGTACGTTGGCATGTTCCGCAAGCGCTGCCGCCTTCCTGTCTGCGGCGGCTTCCTTTTCTTTCCGCGCCTTTTGCTTGAATGGCTTCGGTTCCGCTACCGCCGGGGTCGGCACCCGTCCCGCCGGTGCCGCCGCGTTGCTGGCTTCCAGTGACTCGGCCAGCGAAATGGGAGCTGCGGGCGGCGCGGGCTTTATCGCTTCAAATCCGCGTGCAATGGACCGCAAATCTTCTCGCGCTTCGTCCCGCGCCTTGTTGCTCAAATTCTCGCGCACGTTCTCGCGAATCGGTTCGCTCAGCTTCCCGCTGTCCTTCGGCGTTGCCGCGGGGGGAACAACCGGTGCCGCTGGGGCTTGCGAAGGGGGCGCCACCTGCGCTGTCGCAACGGGAACTTGTGCAGCCGGAGTCTGCGCCACCGGAGTGGGCGCCACTTCTTGCACCGGCTCCGCCGGTTTCGCTGCCGGCTTTTCTTCGCGCACCGGCGCGCTCTCAACAATTTCCGCCTTCTTCGGAGTCTCTGTGGGTTTCGGCTTCGGCTGGTTCGCGAACGCCGCGACAATCGCGCGGTTCAGTGCCATCGTATCTTCCGGCGTCGGCTTCCGCACTGGGGGCGCGGGAGCTTCCACTTTCACCGGAGCAACTGGCGCAGACGCTATCTCGATTCGCTGTTCTTTCACCGGCACCGGTTGCCCGTTGGATGGCCGCGCGCTCACTGGCTGGACTGGAGCCGCTGGGATGCTCGGCTGGGGCGCAATCACAGGAGCAGCAGGGGCGGGCGCAACCACCTCATTCCGCTGAGTGATCGCTTCCCCCGGAAATCCGATTCCCCAGAACCCGGGTGTCGGCTGTGTGAACTCCACTTCCACGTAGCCCTTCACACTGGCGCTCGGCTTCGAGCTGGTCACGCGGCACGCCACTTCCTGCTTCAGCCGCATGTTCTGAATAATGACGATCTGTCCCGCCGTCACCACTTCCGTCAGGCGCAGCACTGCGCCATGTGGGAACACAATCACCGTGCGTGTTTCTTCCAGGAACGGCTGGGGCGGGTGCGAGTTCCGCGATCCCTGCACAATAATGGGGATCTCGATGCAGACCGTCTGCAAGCGTTGCGTCTCACCCGGCTTTCGCGTGGGCGTGAGGGCTGATGAAGGGGGATCAACCGTCTGCGTGCTCATCGTTTTATCCTGATATCTCTTTGACCGGGATTTGTCCAGCGTTGGAGCCCCTGCATGCCTCGGGGTCCCGGAGCTAGCCGCCCAGTATGGCGATTTTCAGTCCGGGGGGCAAATACCAGCTATAGTACCTTCGTACTCCCCGTTTACTCTCCCGCATCCCCCCGCTTCAAAACGCAAGTCGAAGCGCAAAGCTAATCTGACGTGGGGGATAGGCCTGCGTGAACGCCAGCGGCGTGCTGAGCTGACCCGCGCTCGTGGGCACGAAGCCGCTGACGTTGTACGGCCCGTTCACTAATGTTCCGCCATTCGGAAGGGGGAAGTTCGGGTCGGCGGGGAAATTATCATTCACGGCGGCAAAGTTGTTGCGGTTGAGGAGGTTCTGCACCTGCACGATTGCATCGAGCCTCAGTCCGGAATCTCTCCGGAAATAAAACGCCTTCGTCACTCTCATATCCCAGCTGATGAAATTGGGCCCAATCCCTTTGTTCCGCCCCTCATTAAACGGGCGCGCATGCGCGCTCTCCGTGAACGTCCCATTGCCGGTCGGAAAAGTGTTCGCCAGCCCTGGAACAACCAGCGTGAACGGGAACCCGCTTCGAGCCGAAATAATCGGCGAAACCGAAACGTCCGCGAAGATTCTCGACAACAAGTTCCCCTGCCCGACCTTGAATGGAAAGTTGTAAACCGCGTTGGCCACGAAATTGTGTGTGACGTTGAAGTCCGAAAGCGCCCGGTCCGCCCTCAGCATGTCGGGACGGTAGGGTGTCGTGAGGTTGCTGTAATCGCTGGTGTCGTCAATCGCCTTGCTGAATGTGTAATTCGCCTGGAACTGCAAGCCGCGCCCGTACCGTTTCGTGGCCGATACCGTCACTGCGTGATAGATCCCGCTTCCCACCGAAGAATAGGCGGTGTTTGACAGGATGTTCGCATTTGGCTCTCCGGCCGTGGTTCCGGGCTTCGGCGCGTAGCATGGGCCGATGAACGGATCGATTCCCTCGCTGTTCACCACCTGTCCGTAAGCATCGGGAGTGCCGGCCGGGCCGCACGAAGTTCTCACGAAATTCGCTTCCACGCTTTGCTCAATGTGGACGGTGTGGTAGAAGCTGTACCCCACTTCGAGGGATAGGTCGTGGCCAATCTCTCTCGCGACGCTCAAGCTGCCCTGGATTGAATAGGAGGGTTTGAAATTCGATCCAAGTGAATTAAACACGCTCCCAAACGCCGTCGGTCCCGGCGGGCCGACCGTCGCGCCAAACGACGGTGCCGGGTTTGGATTGGAAACTGTAGCTGTCGCCTGCGTCGCAGCCCACTCATTCAGGATGCACGGGAGCCCCGCGACGCACCCTGTGGGTGGAATAAACGGCAGCACAGCCCAGTTGATAAAGTTTCCGCTGTCTCCCAGGTTATTCACATAAAAAGGGACCAGAAACAGCACCGGCGCCACAAACAACCCGCCCCCGGCGCGGATCACCGTCTTGCCGTCGCCCGCCGGGTCCCATGCGATTCCCAGCCGCGGTGAAACATAGACGCTTGTCGGCACGGGAGAGGCCGGGTGGCCGTAGTCCAGCCGCACGCCATAGTTGATTGTCAGTTTCCGCGATGCCTTCCACGAGTCCTGCGCATAGATCCCGAAATAATGGTCCCACGCCTTCCACACCGCGTTTGAATTTGGATTTGCCTGCAACAATGAAAGCGGTGCTCCCGCCAGGTAGGATTGCGACGCCGTCAGGTTCGCCGACGCCGGGTTGAGGATTCCGTTCACCTGCCCCAGCGACAGGTTGTAGCCAAAGATCGCCGCCTGGTCGCCCGGTGTCGCGGCGAGTTGGATAATCGGAAACACCCCTCCGGCAAATTTCCACTGTCCTCCAAACCACAATTCCTCAAACACGTTGTAGTAGTCCGGCCGGTAGGAAACTCCGAATTTCAAACTGTGCGATCCCCGCGTCCAGAAAATATTGTCGTCAAATTGGTAGCGCCTTTGCAGCGCGTGGTACGGGAAGGGAAACGGGTTCCCCAGCACAATCTGGTTCCCCAGGTCGATCTCGGAGTGATTCGGCTGTGGCGAGACGTTTGATCTCTTATCGTAGGGGACAACCTGCGCGCGAAGCACATTCACCAGCGTCGGACTGAATGTGTGCGTCCACGCGCCGGTCACTTGAAAGCTCCTCACTTGATCGGATGTGGACGCAGGTGGCTGAGGGGCCACGCTGTTCCTCTCGTCCATAAAGTAGAACCGCAGAAAAACAGAATCCCTTGAAGTTGGTTCGTAATCGAGCCGCGTCACCCAATTGTGGTAGCGCGCCCGTGGCGTGCTGAACCCCGGGATGCCCCTTACCGCGCCTAGAGCATTCACAATCCCGTCGAATGTTCCATCGTTCGGCCTCAGCAGTGCGGTCAAAATAGTCGCCTGGCTCGCGAACGCCGATGTCGTCGTATTCAGCGGGTTCAAGTTTGCGGTCAAGTGGAGAGCAGCCTGCGCTCCTGCACCGGGCGCGCAAAATGGAGGGCCGCACGCGCTCAGCCCGTTCAAGTACGCAACCTGCCCGGAGGTCGCGCCCGGAAACGCTGGATTCACGCCCATAAACTCAGTTTGGCCCAGGCGGTTCTGAATCGTGTTCGCATCCAGCCTTTGATACTCGTAGGAAGTGAAGAAAAATAATTTGTCCTTGCGGATGGGCCCGCCCAACGTGATCCCTGAAATTGTGCTTTGCTCGAACGGCCTCAAGTTTGGATTCTGCAGCAGGTTGAAATAGCCTACCGCGTCCGTGGAATGGTTGTGAAAGTAGCTATACGCGCTCCCGTGGTAACGGTTCGTCCCGCCCTTGGTGACCACATTCATAGCAGACCCAAGCGTGTAACCAAATTCCGCCGCGAACGAATTCCGGTTGATCTGGAACTCTTGCACGGATTCGATCGGCACGTTGCTCGCCCGGAGAGTTCCCGACCCGTAGTCGTTTTCACCGCCGTCAATCGTCACCAGATTGTTGCGCCCGTTGCTGCCCCCGATGGAAAACCCGGATGCCAGGTATCCGGTGCCCACGGCCGGATCCTGAATCGCAGGCCCGTATGAATAAACAACTCCGGGAACGGTGTAAATGGATTGCGCGAAATTCCGGCTGATGTTCGGAAGGTTCTCCACTTGTCGTGGGTCCACGCGGTTGGCTTGCTGCGTTTGGTCCGGTTCGATCAGCCGCGGCCGGTCCGTCACTTCCATCACCTCGGTGATCGTGCCGAGCGTCATGTGCACATCGAATACAACAATCTGTCCAACTTTCAGCAGCACGTCCTTGGCAATCGCCTTTTGAAATCCCGGCGCCTCCACCTGGATCTGGTAGCTCCCCGGATTGAGCGCCAGGACCTGGTAGGTTCCTTCTGGGGTGGTCTTTAAGGTCTTGCTGATTCCCGTGGCCGGGTTTGTGACCGTCACACTGGCTCCTGCGACAATCACCCCTTGCGGGTCAAAGACAGTCCCTTTCAGAGTGGCTGTGGCGTAGTCAACCTGAGCATTCCCAGGTAGCGCCGCCATCAAGACCACGAGTAAGATAATGGGGATGCTGGCCCTTGTCGGCTTCATGCTCTGGCCCTCTCGTGCCCCAAAGCTGCCGCAATTTTCCCTGTCAGCGGGGCCAAGCATATACCTGCGGGTCAAGGATTAGGTAATACTCTGGTGCGTTCTCTCGCCAGCCAAAGCCTTGGCGACGGCGGGGCGTGCCGTGCCGTGCCGTATCTTTCGTACTTCAAGGGTCCGGTTGTGGCACTTGACTCCTCTTCAGGCTCCTCGCGAGAGCATACGTAAGGACTGCGTAGCAGACGAATGAAAGTATCCGTAGGGAGAGACTGGGAGTTCCCGCCCGCCGTAGGAAATCAATTTCAAAAGTCAGAACTAGGAACGCAAACACCAACGTACTTATTGCCAGGATTGCCTGGGCAAGAATTCCGCCGAATCGCGCCTTCATCACGAGCAGCACCACGGCCAGGAAATAGAGGAATGAATAGAGAAAATCAGAGACGAGTTGCCCGGACGTTCCGGCGACACGGCTCACACAGATTCCGATCCAGACCCCTGCTGTAGTTCGGTAGAAAACATTGTCAGCCCAGAGAGACCACGTCCACGCTGTACCCCAAGGATGAATTCCCTGTGAATAGTGAAACCGTGAAAAACAGTTGAGTAGCAGCCAAACGCCCGAGCTTCCGAACAACGTAACCAAAACGATTCGGAAGGCTGAATCAAGCCTCGATGGTTCCTTCGTCCGTTCATCATGCCTTACTGATGTTTTCAAATTGTTCTACCGACCAACCCGAATCGTCCTTTTGGTTTTGATCTTTCTTAGCAGTTGCATCGCCTCTACTCTGGAGCCTTGAGTAACGTGGCGTGAGCGCCAGACTTTATTCAAATAGTGATTTGTCTTCCTCAGATCACCTCCATTCCTCAGACAGATTTTCGCGAGATTCAGGTTGGCATCGTCGTCGCCCAGTTCTACAGCTCGATGGAACCACCGAATTGCACGGCTCAGTTTGTTTCGATCGCGCCAAATACACCCAATGTTGTTCGCGGCTGACCGATCTCCTTGGCGGTACGCGCGCCTGTACCAATAAAGTGCCTTCGCTTCATTAGCCCTCACACCGGTTCCACAATCGTAGAACTGCCCAACAATTCGGAACGCAGAAACCACGCCGACCTCCGCTGCGGCAAGGTACAAGCGAAAGGCGGAACGAACTCGGCCTTGTCTCCACTCCTTTTCAGCGCGCTTGTACATGGTGTTTACTGCAATCGCCTCAGGCATAACTTCCGGACACTACCACTGCTGGGTGCCCCATGTTCGTCCAGCAGTCCAGGCAAACGTGGGGTCTTTGGTATTCCCCTCAAGAGCTACTTCCAACCCTCAGAAATGCTCCTTCTCATCCCTACCCGAAAGATCCGAAGGCGCCATATCCGCTGAAATCCGAGCCCACGCGCTGGTTTGCCAATTGTCGGTGAGCTTCTTCTCCGCCGTCCACGCAGGGACGTGCATCAGCAATCTTTCTGAAAGCGTGGTGATATAGGGCTCGTACATCTGCCTCAGGTCGCGTAGCGTCTGATCATTCTCCGCGCGGCACTGCGCAATTCCGGCGGGAACCAGCAACCCCTTCAGTTTTTCCAATTCCGAGGCGGGCAATCGCTCCACATCCGGAGCGCGCGGCGGACACTTCAGCACCTGCGCCAAATCCACAATCGCGTGCCGCGAAATCGCGAAGGTCAGTTTTGCCTGCCACCGCAGCGCTCCCGTGCCATATGCAATCAACAGCGACGACACATCCAAGATTGTCGTCAGCGCTGCCAGCCAAGACTGGTTGTTATGCTGCGAGCGGAAATAGCACAGCACCGGATACGAAAGATGGCTCTCCATCAATTCCGCCGCCCAGGTTTCCCAATCGCGCAGATATTCCGCGAGCGCTTCCACACTCTGCGGTTGCGTGTGCCGCTTCAAAAACTCCGCCGCGGTGGGAGGCGATCCCGCGCGCGCATCCAGCAAGGAAATGTTCACCTCGCGCCGCGAAAACGCTCCATACAGGACCGGCAAATAGCTGATAGCCAGACCAAGAAATCCGAATCCGATGCCCGCTTCCGCCACCGTCACCACGCGCGCCATCGTAGACATCGGCGCAACATCGCCCAGGCCCAGCGTGAAAAAAGTGGTCCCACTCATGTACAAATCCGTCCAGAACCCCGATTGCATCGCTGATGCGCCCGGCGCAACCGTTGAGCCCACAAGATTGAGCGAGGACCCGGCTGCAAAATGCAGAATCGCAAAACTGAGAATCAGTCCCACCGCCCAAACGGCAAAAAGCAACAACAGTGAAAGAGGGCCAAAGAAACTGAGGATGGCTTCACGATTAGCGCCCATTCGCATGCGGCTCGCCACCGCACGCCACGGCGTCCACGTCCATTTGTAAAACAACCGAGCCAGCCGGAATCGGCGAGTCACGCGCCGCGGCAGAATGATGGTCTCGAAGATATCCCAAAGGATTGTTACCACCAGGAAAATTCCAACGAAAGCCAGAAATGCAGGCATCAATGGACTCCCCTAAGCGAACTCATCGTCGTACCTCGAAAAAGTCCTGCAACACACGGGCGCACTCTTCAGCCAGCACGCCAGACACAACTTCCACGCGATGATTCACCGCCGGAGAATTCAACACTTGAAAACACGACTTCACCGCCCCGCCCTTCGGCTCCGGGCATCCATAAACGAGCCGCCCCACGCGTGCCTGAATCAGCGCGCCCGCGCACATCGCGCAGGGTTCCGCGGTTACGTAAAGCGCCGCGCCATTCAATCGATGGTTATGCATTTCCGTTGCGGCGGCACGTAGCACGACCATCTCCGCGTGCGCGGTGGGATCATTGTCCGTGAGAGTGCGGTTGTGCCCCCGCGCGATGATACGCCCTTCATACACCACCACGGCGCCGACGGGCACCTCGCCGCGCTCCGCCGCCGCGCGCGCCCCGACAATCGCTTCGCGCATGAAAGTGATATCCGCGGAATCGGAATTCACATTTGCCACGGAGGGAGCATAGCAGGAGGGCGCCAGCAGAATAAAGCAGGGCAGGGAATAAACGCTAGTTGATCGTTTGCTTCGGAGAGTCCATCAGGTATTCCACCACCATGATGTCGCGCCGCTCGCCGAATGAAACATCATGCGCGAGATGCCGCCCGACGGAAGTCCACCCGCACGCCTCGCATAGCCGCAGGCTATCAACATTTTCCGCGAGCACGCGACCAACAAGCTTCCGGCAGCCTAGTTTCCTCGCCGCGTCCTGCATCGCCGTCATGAGCTGCCGCCCGACGCCATAATTTCGGAATGATCGCCGCACGCAAAGCGACACTTCGCCCACGTCTGCCAGTTGCGCGCGCGCATCGTGCCGCGTGAGAGCAATCCACCCCAGCACCCAGCCGCGCAGCTCCGCCACCAGGATGGGGTGTTGCGCATCGCCAATCGCATCCGTGATAAGCGCCTTCATTGTCTCCACGCTGCGCGGATGTTCTTCAAAGGGGATCAGGTGATCCTGCACGCCCTCGTTGAAAATCTCGCGCATTGTAGTCGCGTCATTCTCTTGCGCTGGGCGCACGACGAGTTGCGGACGGCTTTCCGGTGTCGCAGCCATACGCGGATTTTACCACTTTGCGCCCCTGCCGCCGCGCACAACGATTTGCGGTCCAATTTTCTGTGCGATTTGCCTGCAGCGCGTCCTTGACTTTCCTGCCAAGCCGAAACAAACTACCTGCCTATGCGAGAGCTGCTTCGGAAAATGTTTTTGGTGGACTTGTTCAAGGGCATGGCCCTGACTTTCCGCTATCAGAGTCCGAACAAGATTTATACGGAGCAGTATCCGCTCGAAAGGCCCATGGTCGCGGAGCGATTTCGCGGCGCGCCCCGGCTCAACATCAATCCGGAAACGGGCGAGACGCTTTGCATTTCCTGCAACCTCTGCGCGCTGGCCTGCCCTGAGAACTTGATCGTTGTGGGTTGGGAGCGCGACGATGCCACGCGCCGAAAAGTTTTGACCACCTTCACGTATGACACTTCGCGCTGCATGTTCTGCGGACTCTGCGAAGATGCCTGCCCCACGGATTGCCTGGAATTGACTCAGGATTTCGAGATGGCCTACCTGACAAGGGAAGGGGCGATCTGGGATCGTCACCGCCTCGAAGTCGGCCCCACCCCGACCCGATACGTCCGCTAACTAATTGAAATAAGACAGTTTATTGTTCTGCCCGATTCACGCATGGTCTTGAACGTACGCTTCGGATTTGACCGTGTGCTTTCGGTTTGCGCCGACAGCGATGGAAAGTGCATCGTATTGGGAGTCAGAGTGAGCTGGGCGCGGCGTGGAACGAATTGCCAAGTGGAAACTGAAGTTGAGGAGAGGCTAATGAGAAACAAGATTGCGTTGGTCGGTGGGCTCGTGCTGATTGGGCTGGCGGTTTCTGCGGGGCGGGCAGCGGCCACGGAATTGAATTCCGCCAGGCGGCAAGATGAAAAATCGCTGATGCGCGGGAAAGTGAAGACGGCCAAGACTATTACGCTGGAAAAAACGGTGAACGCGTCACCGGATGAAGTTTTCGCTTGGTGGACGACGGATGTGGGAATCAGGCGAATCATGGGCGTGGGCACCAGGTCGAAAATCGAACCCCATGTGGGCGGGGCGTACGCGATTATTTTCGATCCAGAAGCCGATCCGGAAGGGAATTCGTTTGGGACCAATGGTGCGCGGATATTGAAATTTGAGCGGCCGGGGAAACTATGGTTTGAGTGGATTACGTTCACGGATGAGGCGAAACCGGGGGTGGGTGGGCCTCCCGCGGTGTCCGCGAAGTTTAGAAATGCGAAGCCGCTGCCCACCTGGGTGGAATTGGAGTTTCATGCAGTCCGCGGTAACACGATGAAAACGCGCGTGACGCTCGATCACTTTGGATTTCAAAATGGCACGGAGTGGGATGAATCGTATACGTTTTTCACGAAGGCGTGGATGAAAGTGCTGGACAAGCTGGCAGAGGTAGCCAACGAGCCGCGGGTGGCCGGAGAACTGCCAAGAGGAACGATGGGAAATATCTATTTTGAAGGAGTGAAAATTCATGACAATGTGCCCATCTCGAGTTTGGCGTGGATGGCGGGGCGATGGGTGGGAGTGGCGGGACAATCTGAGACGGAACAGGTGTGCACGGCGCCGTCGCGCGGGATGATGATGTGTATGTTTCGCGTGATGGATTCGGCGAAGGTTCAGGGATTGGAATTCTCCACGTTGCGCGAGACTCCGAATGGGCTCGAGGAGCGCATACGATTTTACTCGCCGGATTTGGGCGAAACGCCGGGGAATGACGGAGTCACTCTACAAGTGGCGAGATGGGGGGAGCGAGAAATTGTCTTCGATAATGAGAAGCCCGATGGAGTGGTGAAACACTTGACAATCATCCGGTCGGGGAAGAATCAGTTTTCGACGCGGATTGAAGTGGTGAATGCCGAGGGGAAAACGAGTTTTATTGGAGCGACGTGGAAAAGAGCGAAGTGAGGGGGACTAGAATCCGCCATTACTATTATTCGTGGCGGAGGGCGGTCATGGGGTGCACGCGAGTGGCGCGGCGCGCGGGGAGATAGCTCGCAATGCCCGCGATGGCGGAGAGCGAAAAAAGTCCGATCCCCAATGTGAGAAGGTCGTAAGGCTTCACTCCATACAAGAGAGAGCTCGCCGCGCGGCCCACTCCCAGCGCGAGAGCGGCGCCGATGCAGAGCCCCACACCGACGAGAAGGGCCGACTCACGAAGAATCATGCGAAGAATGTGATGGCGTTCGGCGCCGAGGGCCATGCGGATGCCGATTTCGCCGGTGCGGCGCACCACGGCGAAGGACATCACGGCATACACACCGATGGCCGCGAGGAGCGCGGCGAAGAGTCCAAAGAAGCCGGAGAGGATAGCCATCAGGCGCTCGCGCAAGAGGGTGGCGCGAATCTCAGATTTGAGCGGCCGGAATTCGACGCCAATCAGAGGGCTTGTTTCCGCGACGCGCTTCCTGATGGCCGCAGTAAGCGAAGAAAAAGGAGCCGCGGAGCGGATGTAAATGTGCGCGAAAGCATCGGTCTTCGGTTCCTGCGCCCGAGGGAAGTAGGTGATGGCCGAGAAATCGTCGCGAAGGTCCGCGTATTTGACGTTGCCAACCAGGCCGACGACTTCATAGGCCACTGGCGCGTCGTCGAAAAAGGTCTTCATGTAGAAAATGCGGCCGATAGGATTCTGACCTTTCCAAAACGCGTCCGCGAGGAACTGATTCACGACGGCCACTCGCTTTGCATTCGCAGAATCGCGGTCGGTGAAATCGCGTCCGGCGATGATGGGGATTTCCAGGGTGTTGAAATATCCCGGCGAGATACGATTGATGTCGTTATGAATTTGGTGCGCGGCGTCTTCCGGACCATCCCTCCGAATCTGATCGTTATGGAAATCGCCCCATTGACTCAAGAGCTGATCAGCCGCTGCGTCCACTCCAGGGAGAGAGCGGATCTGCGCACTCAGCTCGGCCCTGAACGATTGACGGCGTTCGAGGGGAAGGTTCAGCGCTGTCAAATCGAGCGAAGCGAGAAAGACGCCATCCTGCTTGAAGCCAGCATTCGTGGTGAGCAAGTTCCCGAGCGTGCGGGTGAGGAGAAGCGCTCCGACCAGCAGTCCCAGCGAAAGAGCCACTTGAGACACAACCAGGGTGCGGCGAAGCCACGAGCGTTCTTGGCCACCGGTTGTTCCCCTGCTTTCCGATTTCATGACGGCTCCGGCTTCAGCACGCGCGCCTTGCCAGGCAGGCGCGAGGCCGAAAAGCAAACAGGTGACGGAGGCAACCACGACAGTGAAAAGTAGGACGTGGCTGTTCTGGCCGAGACTCATGAAGATCGGGTCCTGCGGATTGTCCAGAAGCGCAACGAGAAATTCGCTGATCCATTGCGCAGCGAGCACGCCCAGGATGCTGCCCGCCGCGACAAGAAGAAAACTCTCCGTGAACAACTGGCGAACCAGACGCACGCGCGACGCGCCCATGGCCAGCCGGATGGCGATCTCGCGGCGCCGCACGCTGGCGCGCGCAAGAAGAAGGTTTGCGAGGTTGGCGCAGGCAATCAGCAGCAC
>JBGOTC010000054.1:0-12244 GCA_041476305.1 Terriglobia bacterium | reverse complement strand
CAGGCGGCGGGTGCCGTGAATCACCTGCCGCTGGCGGGATCGAACCAAACCACGGGGATTCTGATCCAGGGGCGCCCTCCGCTTCCCACGGGAGCGATGAATGAAGTGAATTTCCGTTCTGCAACGCCGAATTATTTCCGCGCCATGGGCGTTACCCTTCTGGCGGGCCGCGCATTTTCCGCGCAAGACGTCTCCACCGCGCCTCCCGTCGCCATCCTCAACAAGGCGGCCGCACAACACTTTTTTCCGAACGAGGAGCCCGTCGGAAAGCAGGTGCGTTTCGACGAAGGGGACAATACACCCTGGATGACCGTTGTTGGCGTCATCGGAAATGTCCAACACATGTTGTCTGAAGCGTCCAAGGATGAAATCTACGTGCCCCAGGCGCAGGACGACTCGCGCGCGATGGCGCTTGCGGTGCGCACCTCGGGGGATCCTCTCGCTCTGGCTCTCGCGGTCCGTGACCAGGTGCTGGCTCTCGACAAAAACCAACCCGTTTACGACATCCGCACGCTGGAACAGGTGCAGATGACTTCGATTTTTCTCCAGCGGGTATCCGCCACGCTGCTGGGAGTATTTGCCGTCGTCGCGCTCTTCCTCGCGGGGGTGGGGATCTATGGCGTGATGTCCAACTCCGTCAAGCAGCGCACCCATGAAATTGGAGTTCACATCGCGCTCGGGGCGCAACCCTCGAACGTGCTTCGACTGATCATCGGACGGGGGCTGAAGCTCATCCTTGCCGGATTGCTGATTGGACTTGTCGGGGCGCTGGCCCTCACGCGGGTCCTCACGACACTCCTATTCAATGTGAAACCAACCGACCTGGCGACGTTTGCGGCGGTTTCCACGCTGCTGACTGTCGTCGCGTTACTGGCGTGTTATCTCCCCGCGCGGCGCGCGACAAAAGTGGATCCCGTCATCGCGCTGCGACACGAGTAATCCATACTCCGAAGTTTTGCATCTCCAAAACTCACAGTTGGACCGACGCGGGTGTCGTCCCGCGCCCGCCCTTGTGATAGTCTCGCGCCCGTCAGCCGCGGCACGACCAAACATTTGCTGCCGCGGCGCGAGGGGTAATCATGAACAGTGCCGCAGCAGGGCTGATCGTCTTGATCATTGCCGGGGCCATGAACGGCAGCTTCACTTTGCCCATGAAATTCACGAAGCGCTGGGATTGGGAAAACACCTGGCTCGCGTGGACGATCTTCGCGCTGTTCATCCTGCCGCCCGTGGTGACCTTTCTGACCTTGCCGCGCGTGACCGACGTCTATTCCAACGTCGGCATGGGGCCGGTGTGGATTGTCGCCGCCTGCGGCGCGGGATGGGGAATCTCGCAGGTTTTCTTCGGTTTGGCCGTGGACTCCATCGGCATCGCGCTTGCGTTCTCGGTCATCCTCGGACTTGCCGCCTCCGTCGGAAGCCTCTTCGGCCTGCTGAAGGATCACGCCGACAAAGTCTTCACCGCCGGTGGACTGGGCGTTCTCGGAGGCGTCGCGCTGGTGATTCTGGGCGTTGGAATTTGTGCGGTCGCCGGACGTAAGCGCGAAGTCGCATTGGGTAAGGGTCCGCAGGCAGGCAAGGCCTCCATCGGGATGGGATTGCTCTACTGTTTGTTTAGCGGCCTCGGGTCGGCGCTGGTTGCCATCGGTTTCGACGCAGGTAAACCGCTGTTTGATCAGAGCATTGCGCTCGGGGGAAGCTCCACCTGGGCGCCGATGGTCGCATGGCTTCCATTGATGGTGGCGGGCGGCATTCCGAATCTTATCTACTGCGTTTACCTGCTCAAGAAGAACCGCACGGGAAGCAAGTTTTCCGCGGGGTCCACGGGAGGCTACTGGTTCCTCGCGTTCATCATGGCCTTCTTCTGGTTTGGCAGCACATTAATGTACGGGATCGCGAAGGGCTCGCTCGGCACCTGGGGCACCACGCTTGCCTGGCCAATGTTCATGTCGCTCATCGTTCTCACCGCCAGCTTCCACGGCATCCGCACCGGCGAATGGAAGGGCACCGGAAAGGCCCCGCTGCGAATTCAGTTGGGCGGCCTCGCCGTTCTGATCCTCGCGGTCATCGTGCTCCAGATGGCGGGGCAATGGGTGCAGTAAGCGGAGCACGATGTTCGTGCGAGACTTCGCGGAGACCGTGATGCAGGCGCAATCACTCTATCTCGGCGTGGATATCGGCGGCACGAAAGTGGCCGCGGGGCTCGTGGATGGCGCCGGTGAAATTATTTGCAAGGCGCGCGCGCCCATGAACGCGCGCGGCACCGCGGAAGAGGGATTGGCGAGCGTCCTCGCCGCGATGCGCGAAGCCATGAAGGCCGGCGCCGCTGCGCGCCCGGGATTCCGGCTCGCCGGCGTCGGCATCTGCTCACCCGGCCCGCTCGATCCGAAGACCGGAGTGGTCATCAACCCGCCGAATCTCCCCTGCTGGCGCGATTTTCCACTGGCCGCGCGGGTCAGCAAGGAATTTGGCGTGCCCGCGCTGGTTGAAAATGACGCGAACGCCGCCGCCCTCGCGGAATCCATTTGGGGCGCGGGACGCGGATTCGACGCAGTTTTCTACGCCACACTCGGCACAGGCATCGGCACCGGGCTCGTGTTGTATGGGCGCATTTACAACGGACGCACGGGCGCCGCTGCGGAAGGCGGGCACGTCACCATTGATTACGGTGGGGCCAAATGTGGCTGCGGGAAGTTCGGGTGCATCGAAGCGCTGGCTTCCGGCCCGGCCATCGCTGCGCGGGCGCGCGCGGTGGTGGAGACCGCTGGATCCCGCGGCGCGAAACTGCTGGGATTGGCCGGCGGAAGCGCGGAAGCGATTCAATCAGAGCACGTCGCCCTGGCGTGGCGCGCGGGCGATCCGCTGGCATCGGAGATCCTCGCGGGGAGAATGGATTTGCTGGCCATCTGGCTTGGCAACATCATCGATTTGCTGGAGCCAGACGTGATTGTGTTTGGCGGCGGGATCGGCGAACTGGCCAGCGAGTGGTTCGGTCACATCCGCAAGAAACTGCCGGCGTGGTGCATCATCAAGCGCGGCGTGGAAATTCCCCTGGTGCTCGCGCGCTACGTCGCCGATTCGGGCATCGCCGGCGCCGCCGCCCTGTGCCTATCCGCGGCCGCTAAGGCGTAATCGCAATCGCGCGCAGCGGGCTACCCGACCCGCCTACTATTTTCAATGGCGCCGCAATCACCACAGCACCTGCCGGCGGTAGTCGATCCAGGTTGCACAATCCCGCCAGCCCGAATTTCCCGCTGCCGTGCATGATGAAGTGATTTGGGAATGGGGGGTCGAGCTTCGCCGCCTGGCCCGCGTCCGTCCCTACTGTCTCCACCCCCACACCGAGGATGTTTCGTTCCTTCGCCAGGAACTCCGAAGCCGCGCGCGTCCATCCCGGGCTGTGCGGCCCATCGTCTCTCAAATTGATGTATTCGGCGGCGCTCGCGCGCTTCGACCATTCCGTGCGCAGCAGGAACCATGCTCCGGCCGGAATTCGGCCGTGGACTTTTTCCCACGCAGCAAGCGTATCCGGCGTCACCAGGAAATCCGCATCGCGCGCCACCTCGCGCGTCACGTCCAGCACGCACGCCGGGCCCACAAATTGCCGTGGGGGAATCCGGTCCACCGTGTTATCCGGCAAATCCTTCCCGCTGATCCAGTGCACCGGCGCGTCGAAGTGCGTTCCGGTATGCTCGCCGGTCTCAAACGCGTTCCAATACCAGGCCGGGCCGCGGTCGTCATAGCGCGAAAGCTCCCGCAATGTGAATGCGGGGGTGTTGTTCCATTGCGGAGGCAGCGGCAGGAGCGGAGTCGCCGCGCTGAGCGACTGTGTCAGGTCCACGATGCGAAGTTTCCCCGAGGACAATTCAGCGATGAGTTGCGCAAGAACCTGGGACATGATTGCACCTCTGCAATGCTGCAAGAAAAAAGGTTGGCGCTCTATTTTCCGCGCAGGGATTGAACGTGGCGCGCGAATTGAAAGCGGCTCTCGAGTAAGCCCAAATCGGTGACGTACCGCGCCGGGCCCGCCGCCTCCACTTTCGCGACAATGGTTGATATCTCTCCCGCGCGCAGCGCTTCGCTGACCGCAGCCCGAAATTCCTCCACAGTTTTCACCGTGCTTGTACGCGTGATACCGGCTCCGCGCGCCATCGCCGCCAGGTCCGTGTCCGTGGAGGTCGCGGTAGGGAAGCCGCCCACGGAGAGCAGGCTTTCGTTATCGAAAACAATTTCGATCAAGTTTGCGGGGCGATAGCGCGCCAGTGTGGAGAGTGTGCCAAGGTTCATCAACAGCGAACCATCGCCGTCGAGGACCACAACTTTGCGCTCCGGCACACACAGGGCAAGGCCGAGACCCGTGGAGGACGCAAGCCCCATC
Source organism: Terriglobia bacterium (assembly GCA_041476305.1). Taxonomy (GTDB): domain Bacteria; phylum Acidobacteriota; class Terriglobia; order Acidiferrales; family UBA7541; genus DASTCZ01. The sequence continues at coordinate 7,866 of JBGOTC010000054.1, read as the reverse complement.
GCGTGCTGCAGATAAAAATGATTCGGTCTGTGCCCGAGCGACTGCAACTCCGCGGCGACCGCGCCCATAATGGTCACCACGATGCACGGTTCCACGTCCTTATAGATCGCCCGCAGGCATTCAATGCGCTGCATCATTCCTCCCACATCAGCTTTCGCGTCAAAAGGAGCGCCACGGGGTGCAGGCTGCTTTCCGCGAGCGCCGCGCCCCACGCCACCTGCCGCGCCACTTCGTTCGGCTCGGACAACAACTCATAGGGAATGTTCAGCGCGCGCAGCAGCGGCTCGGTGGCGCGGCCGCCTTCCGTCTGCCACGGGTCGCGCTCGCCGAACGCGCCGCGGTAGCTGATCAGCATCAAGAGGGGAATCTTGTAAAGTTGAGCGAACGAGACGATGGGGTTCACTGCTGCGAGGAATCCGTGGTTTTGCATCAGCATCGCCGATTTCACGCCCGCGAAGTGCGCTCCGGCGGAGATTCCCACGCCCTCTTCTTCTTTCGACAATCGCACCAGTCGCATTTCCGGGTCGTCTTCAGCAAGCCGGATCAGATGCACCAGCCAGGTTTCCGGCAGCGCGGAGACCACACGCACTCCGCAGGCCTTCAGCGCCTGATGGATAATTTGCGAACTTGTTACCAATACCGGCATCGCGCGACCTGTTCCAGCCTGCTCCCATACCGCCACTCGAGGGGCGACATCATATAAGCGAAATGTGCCGATGGGAAGCGGCGCACGCCACGGTGAGCGTGTAGAATGTCGGCACAATTTTCACGCGTGAGTTTTCGGAGGGGACGCGAGTGCGTGGCATGAGGCGCAGAATGGAGTTCGCTGCCGGGGCGCTGCTGGCGGCGCTCTTGCTCGCCGCGTTTCCCGCACAAGCGCAATGGATCGGCCGCCAAACCGGATGCCGTGCCGACGAGATCCGGAACAACCCCAATCGCCCCACGGTTGCCGATCCCGCGGACATCACGCAGTTCGGAGTCCTTGAGCTGGAATACGGATGGGACCACGGCTGGCCCGCGAAGGGTCAAACTTTCACTGACGCGGGCGGCCTGGTGAAGTTCGGGCTGCTCTGCAACATCGAGCTGCGCTGGACGAACACGGATTTCCTCCGGCAGACCAGCCCCAGCGGCACGCAAGCAGGCATTGGCGATTTCTGGATCGGTCCGCAAATCGTCCTCTACCACCAGACGAAGCGCGCGCCGTCCATTGCCTTCGGCTACGCGGTGAAGATTCCCACAGCGAATACCGCGAAGGGGCTCGGTTCCGGCCGCGCGGACCACCAGTTCACGCTATTTGTGAGCCAGGATTTGCTGGGCTTCCACTATGATTTCAACGCCTCGGCTTTTCTGATTGGCAGGCCCGGCGGCACGGGGTCGGATCACAACGCGCAATTCAACCTTGCGGTTGGCCATCCGCTCTACAAGACACTGCAACTGCAAGTGGAGTTCTACGGGAACACGCGGCTCAACCCCTCCACTCCTGGCTTTGCTTCCGCGCTGACCGCGCTGGTCTGGAGCATTACGCCGCGCTTGACGGTTGATACCGGGTGGGATTTCGGATTGTCACACTTCGCACCGCGGCGGCGCATCTTCGCGGGGTTCACCTACTCCATCGCCAATTTGTATCCCGCGAGTCGCTAGATCCCGCAGCCGTGCTGTCCATGCTTCTCAAGATACTTCTGGTGGTATTCCTCGGCCTTGTAAAAAGGGCCGGCGGGGGCAATTTCGGTGACAATGGGGCGGGGAAACCGTTTCGATTTTTCCTGGCGCTCTTTCGACGCAATTGCCGTTGCCTGCTGATCCGCGTCATGATAAAAAATCGCGCTGCGATACTGTGAGCCGAAGTCCGGCCCCTGCCGGTTGAGCGTGGTGGGATCGTGCGTCGCCCAGAAAACCTCCAGCAAGTCTTCGTACCGTAATACTTTGGGGTCGAATTCCACTTCCACCGCTTCCGCGTGGCCGGTGCGGCTGCTGCAAACTTCTTCATAGGTAGGATTCGCGGTTTTTCCACCCGTGTAGCCCACCGTCGCCGAAGTGACTCCCACCACGCGGCGGAAATTGGCCTCCACGCCCCAGAAACAACCCTCCGCAAATGTTGCTTTCGCCATGCACCTATTCTACCCCGGCGCGTCAAATCCTTCGACTGCCCCGGATAGCCTGTCGTGGATTAGAATGTGCGCTTCACTTCTCCGGCTTTTCGCACGGAGCAGTCTGACCATCAAATGCCTACACGCAGCCCACTCGACCGCGCCGAAGTACAGGAGACCCTGCAACTTCTCGTTGCGACTCCATCTGTAAATCCCACGCTCGCGCCCGATGAAGGCAAAGGGGAATCCGCCATCGCGGAAGTCATCCGCGAGTGGTTCGCGGAACGCGGCGTGGAGGCCTGGCTCGAGGAGGCCGCGCCGGGGCGCCCCAACGCCGTCGCGCGGATCGGGACCGGCGCGCCACCCACTCTCGTTTTCTGCGCGCACATCGATACAGTCAGCACGGCGGGAATGTCCATCCCTCCTTTCGAGCCTCGCGTGGAGGGCAATCGCGTGCACGGCCGAGGGAGTTACGACATGAAGGGCGGCGCGGCGGCCATCCTTTGCGCCCTGGCGGAACTATCGCGGGAAAAATTGAACGGCACGGTAATGGCCGCACTGGTGGTCGATGAAGAGTACGCCAGCCTCGGCTCGCAGCATTTCGTCGCGCACCACAAAGCTGACGCGTGCATCGTCACCGAACCGAGCGAGGGCCGCCTCATCCTCGGCCACAAAGGATTTGTATGGGCGCGCATCACCACCGAAGGCCATTCCGCGCACGGCAGCCGCTGGGATATCGGTGTCAGCGCCATCGCGCGCATGGGCCGCATCATTGCCGCGCTCGATCATTTTGACCGTACCACGCTTCGCGCGCGCACCCATCCGCTCCTCGGGCCCGCCTCACAACACTGCGCCACCATTCAGGGCGGCGCGGGCTTGAGCACTTATGCGCCCTCCTGCGCTTTGGAAGTGGAGCGCCGCACCCTTCCTGGAGAATCTCCCGCGCAGGTTCTGGAAGAGTTGCGCGGCGTCATCGCTTCGGCGGAGGAAAAGGCTACAGTCACGTTGTTGCTTGATCGCCCGCCACTTGTCTGTCCGCGCGATGCACGCATCGCGCAGTGCGTACGCGACGCCGCGAGTGAAGTCCACGGCCGCGCGCCGGAAGAAGCCGGAGTCGCTTTCTGGATGGACGCCGCTCTATTCGCCGCCGCGGGAATAGAAACCGTGAATTATGGCGCCGCGGGCGCCGGCGCGCATGAACCCGTCGAATGGGCCGATCTCGATTCCGTTGTAGCCTGCGCCGCTGTTCTCACCCGCGCCGCGCGTCGTTACTTTTCTTGAACACAGCAGATGATTGGACTTTTTCGATTGGCATTCAGGAAAACCCACGTCAAATTTGGCTCTTTGCAATTCCTCGCAACTAAGATCTGCCCGTTGTGTTGCATGGAATAAGGTGCGTTTTCGAGGACCGGATTCCCCATGATGGAATCCCGAACTGGCACTGGTTCCAAGCCCCTAGCTAACTGAACGAGACTGTGGAAAAGGGTAGTACCAGTCCCAGTGGAAATTTGGGCCAAACGAGCATAGTGTTGCAATATGTTTCACATACGGGATTTTTGGTATTGACAAGGCAAGGGCCACACCCTACCATACTCGGGTATTAGTCCCGGAGGTCGACGTGCGTAAATTAGTGCAACTCGTTGCGATTGTTGCGGTTGTCACCAGTCTGGCCGTCCTTCCTGCGTTCGCAGGCCCGACCACCCCCACGGGAGTCGTGGTCGGCACGAATGGCCCGGCGAACATCGGGCGCTCACTGGCCATCGACGGCACGAGCATCTTTGATGGAGACACCCTGACGACTGGCGCGACTGGCGCATTGCGCATCCGCATCGGCGATGGCCAATTGCTGCTTGCCGGAAACACTTCCGTGACAATTTACAAGACCGACGCCGGAGTATCGGCAACGCTTCTCGGCGGGACTGTCCGATTCGCGATGGTTCCCGGGTCGTCTTTCGAAGTGCGGACTCTGAATGTCGTGGCCGTCAACGCGACGAATGGCAAGCCCGCGAATGGCCAGCTCAGTATCCTCTCGCCGACCTCATTCCAGGTTGGCAGCACAAAAGGAGATCTGGACGTCAGCGTGAACGGGATTTCCACGACGGTGGAAGAGTCGAAGGCTTACCGCGTGAGTCTTGATGAAGACGCCCAAACCGGTGGTTCCGGCGGATCGCCGCGCGGCGCCGGCAGGAGTAAGGGTCTTTGGTGGATCGTTGGCCTGATTTCCGCGGGCACGGCCATCGGCATTTGGCTGGCTTTTACGAGCCCGTCCGCACCATAAGCTCAATAAAAAGAGATCTTGAATCGGGCGGAACCCCAGCGGTTCCGCCCGATTTTTTTTGCGGGCACCTTCGCAGCGTGAGCGCGGAGAAACTCACCGCGGAATCATTCTTCTTCAGTCCGCTTGGGAGAGCAGGGTCAGATCGTAGTCAATGAGGATCCGTTTGGGAGCGAGGCGCGTGACGAACCGGAAGGAAGTTTCCTCGCCGCTGGTAACTACCGTCCCCAACAATGCGGGCCGTCCTCCGGGCCGCGCCGCGAACAACGGCACGCGCGCCAGAAATTCCGCTGGCACCCCCGTCTGATGAAGGACGCCTTTTACAACGTATTGTTCCCCCGATTGCTGCACCGTGAATTCCACCTTGTAGTGCGGAACGCCCGTCCCGCGCACCCACTGGTCGAAAAACCACGCCATCGACCGGCCGCCTTCCAGATCCATGGAGGGTGTCATCACCTTTTCCACGGCGCGCTCCAGGTCACTCGTGGTCAGCACTCCATCGCGGTGCGAATCCGTGAGAGTGCGGACGAGCAACGTAAACCGCTCGTCGGGATCCTTGGCCTGCGGCTCGCGCAACATCATCCGCAGCATGTGGAACACCCAGGTCGCCTTCGCATAAATCACTTCTTCATAGCCCACGGGGTTCAGCGACGACCGCAATCGGAATCCCATCGCCAGCGGTCCCGAGGAATCCACCTTGTCTTCCTTGCCGGGAAGTTTTGAATCCAGACTGTTGCGATAGCGCACCAGCCAGTCATTCAGCGCGCGCCCGGAATCCTTCCGGCTTTCGGCAAACAGCAGCGCGATGTAGTTGGCCAGTCCTTCGCAAATCCATTGGTCGCGGTAACTGTGCCAGCTCACCAGGTTCCCCCACCATTGGTGGGCCTCCTCGTGGTACGGCACAATTTCCGTGAAGTGCTCCTGCGTCGTCACATTCAATCCCGCCCGCCGTTGCGATTCGCGCGACAGGAATGAATAGGTCGGCAGGTAGAGCAGTCCGGGCCAGCCCTGCCCAAAGGTTCCGGGGACCTGCGATACGCGCAACCGGTCATAGGGGAATGGGCCCCCGTACTTGCTGAAAAACTGCGAGGCCTGCGCGATCTCTTCGCCCAGGCTTTGCAGAATCGCCGCCGGATTGGGTGCCAATGTGGATGTTGTCACGCCGCCCTCCAGCACCGGCTTCACATTGCCAAGCCGGTCCGTGTGCGGCACAGGTGTCATCACGGTTCTCGATCCGGTCCGCTGTTGCAGCGCCTGTTCCACCTGTGAATTGGCGTACAGGTCCACCTTGATCCCCGCCAATTCCACGCTGGCCACGTGATAATCACCCAGATTGAATCCCGCAACGGTCACGAGTTTCACCGTGCGCCAGTGAGATTCGCGCCAGTCGCCATCCTCCCTTTCATCAAGCTTTTGTCCCGTCGCCACCAATTGCAACTGCCGCGGCCAGCGGAATTTCATTTCGTACGAGGCGAAATTATCCGGCCCGCTCAGGTGGGGGTACCAGCTTCCATGTTCCCCAACGTAGTAAACACCGTTCCCGGCGCTGTTGATCACGTGTCCGCGGTACGTCAGTTTCAGGTGGAAAGCCTGTCCCGCCGCCGTTGCCGCCGGCAGGATCACTGTCAACGCGTCGCTTCCGCGCGCCGCGATTTCCTGGTGGTCCGCCGGCTCGCCCTGGAAAAACTCCAACGCGTGTCCCGAATCATCGGTCACGCTTTCCACTCGCAGCGCGCTCGAAAACTCCAGCGGGATGGTGCGCTCGCCGCCCGCTGTGGCACGCAGCGCCAGCGTCGCGGAACCCGTCAGATTCAGATCGGTTTGCACGATGGTCTCGAGCTGATAGCTCAGTGGTGCGAACGACGCCGGTGTTTCCGCGGAGTTTGCGCGCCGGAACGATGCCCACACGTCGAAGACCGCCTGGCCATTTGCCTCCTTCGGCTGCCCGAGTAGCACCTGTTCCTCGCGGCGCTCATCCACCAGCGCATCAAACGGCCCAAGCCGATTCCCCAGAAGTCCCGCGTAGAAGTAGGGTTGCCGGTGTTCGCTCAGCAGATCCTTGATGATTCGCAGGGAATGCCAAGGATTGAGCGACGCCACCGTCTCATTCCATTCTTCGCTGATGCCCGGATCTTCAATGGGCACCACGCCCTTCTCGCGCAGTTGGGAGAGAAGTTCCGCGGCCGTTTTGTCGTCAAACCGCAGGTAGGCCCGGTGAAACTCCTCGTCCAGAAGGGGCGCGCCGAGGAATCTCGCCAGGGATGCCTTTTCAGTGATGTCGCGCGGAACCGCCAGAATGTGTCCGCGCCCCATGAATACCGCTCCCGTGATTTCTCCCTGCAGGGGATCGAAGAACGCAATCTGGCCTTGCTCGAAGGTCAGGTGAATGGCGTCGCGGCGAAGGTCCAGGTTCTTGACAGTATAGACTTCGTGGAAATTTGGCCGGAGAGCGTTCAGCGCCTCGTTCAGGGCGTGCGCGGGAGCGGGCGCTACATCCGCCGGCCGCGCGCCTCTGCCGTCTCCGCCAAGCAGGATTGTGCTCAACGCAAATAAAATCGAGGCCCGAACTCCCCCACCCATGTATTCCAATGTAGCAATTCGGGCAAGGGGCGGCAAGCGGGTCTCGGCACTGTAGTCCTCCCCAATAGATTTTATTTGTGTGGATTTCTAGAGTGTGGCGATGAGCGCCGCGATCAGCGCTGCACGTGGTCCCAATTCGCTCACAACAACTCGCTCGCGTGTGCTGTGCGCGTCCGCTCCGATAGCTCCCAGTCCGTCCAAAGTCGGCACGCCCACCGCCGCGGTCAGGTTTCCGTCGGAGCCTCCGCCGGAGGCGGACTCCTCAAGTCTAATACCCATTTTTGCAGCGAGCCCTTTCGCATGGCGGAACAACGCGGCGCCCATTTTCCGCTCCATGGGCGGGCGGGAGACTCCTCCGCGGATCTCCAACCTTGCGCCCGGCAGGATCGGCCGCAAACGCCGGAATTTCTGTTCAATGCGTCGGGCATCGGCGGCCCGCGTCACCCGCACATCCGCGAATGCCCGCGCTTCCGCGGCGATCACATTCGTGCGCGTTCCGCCTTCCATCCTGTTCACGTGAACGCGGATGCCGCGCCGCGGGTCGTCGAACCGCGCAATGCGCGCGATCTGCATCCCCAGCTCGTGGACCGCGTTGATGCCTTCTTCGGGCTTGAGTCCGCTGTGCGCTGCCCGCCCGCTCACCCGAATCTCAATCTCACCCACGCCCTTGCGGGAAGTCTTGAGCGCCCCACCGGGTTCGCCCGCCGGCTCCAGCACCAGCACCGCATTGCTTCGCTTCGCCTCCTGTTCAATAATTCGCCGCGAGCTCTCGCTACCAATCTCTTCGTCCGTTGTCCACAGGCAGCAAATCTCGTTGCGGGGTTTCACGCCCGCGCGATCGAGCGCGTCCACCGCCGCCAGCGCCAGGACCAGCCCGCCCTTCATGTCGAAGGTCCCCGGGCCCCACGCCTGCCCGCCGGAAAT
>JBGOTC010000053.1:0-12307 GCA_041476305.1 Terriglobia bacterium | reverse complement strand
TTCATCGAATTTGACGGGCACGTAGTGATGGAGGTCCTCCCGGGGGATGCGCGCGGTCAAGATGCAACCACGGTCGCCTCCCAGTGGGCCAGGAGCCTGGAAAAAATTCTCCGCGAACATTCGGAGAGTTCAGGCCTCATCACCGGCGGAATCCTATATCGGTGGTTCCATAACCAGGAGAACCGCCCATGACCCAATCGTTGTCGGTGCGGCTCGTGCGGTGGATCTGGGAAACGCGCCAGAAAATCGGCGCGGCCATCACAAGTTTAAAGTTTTATCCCGACCTGCTAAAGATCTCACAACTCATCACCAGCCCGTTGACCGGCCTCTGCCGGTGGACTTTGCGCACGCTGCCATTTCTGAAAAAGCTGGAATGGTTGCTTGAAATAGAGACATTGACGAAGCGCAATGCGGTTTTGCTCGCCATCTCTCTGGTCTTTGTTGTTTGGCGCGGCCTGCAGACCACGCAGTATGGCCACATCGGCACGGATCACATGATCTATCCGCTGCTCGCGATTATTTCCGGGTTCAATCCTTTTTTTGGTTTGATCTGCGGCGCAGTGTTCGGGATCGCCGATTTCGCCCAGAAGATTCTTTGGAATGATATTTACGGGGCCAACAGCCGGCTCTCTCTCGATTATGGCGGAGCGATGCTGGGCTACATCGTTGCCTATTCCTCGACGATGGTTATGGGCGTTGCGCCGGGGATGATGGCGCGCGTCTTCAGCCTGGGAATGCGGAAATCGCTGCAGTTCTTCCTGGCGCGCAGCGCCCGGGCACAAGCCGACGGAGGTAGACCGCCGAAGGGACCGGGATTCGGAAAATGGAGGCGTCGCACTCCTGCGCCCGAAAGCCTGCCCAAGCAGAACACTGAGTCTCCTCAAGGCACGCTTGAACAACAGAGGCAGGCCGAGCTTCAGCGACAATCCGAAGTACGAAGTCAGGCGGAACGTCAGGGCCAGGTTGAAACCACCCGCCAGGACGAGGTGCAGAGACAGAGCGAAGTTCAGCGTCAGTCTGAAGTTCAGCGCCAGGACGAATTACAACAGCAATCTGAGGTACAAAGGCAAGACGAAGTTTTGAGGCAGGACGAAATACAACGGCAGACCGAACTCCGCCAACAATCTGAGGTTCAGCGCCAGGGCGAGGGGCAACTCCAGGACGAGCAACAGAGACAATGGGAACAACAACGAGATTTGGATCCCCTCCAAGGCTTTGAGCCACCGAGAGGGGAAGTCCCGCGGGGAACCACGGGCCCTCCGCCTTCGCGCCCGCAGATGATCAGACCTTCGGCAAGCGATGTCATTCCACCGGCGGCGCCGCCGCGCGCCGGTGGCGAAGCGCCGCCCCATTTTGATTTTCAGCGCAATCAAATGTTGCAGGCGCAGGTGCGCGATCTGGAAGCGGATCCGCGCGGTTTGTTGGACGACCCCAATGCCTGGCGAAGCATGGACCTGACGCCGCAGCAGCGCCTCCTGCTTTCTCAGATGCGCGGCCAGGGTCTGCTCGGTCCCGAGGCTACAGATCAGCGAAGGAGGATCTTCCACTCCGAAGACGTGACCGGGATGGTGGATGCGCCATCGGACTACATGCCGCCGATGGACGATGTTGTCGGAATTCCAAGTATGGTAATGCCACGAGGAAGTGACGTTGTTGGTCCGATCACAGGCATTGCCAGCATGATGTACCCGATACCTGAAACCCTGGCCGCAATGGTTGGCGCGATGTTGACCGCTTACTTGCAGATGCGCTACGGGGCGGTGGGTTTGGAAGCGATGGCATTTTTTGCGCGCTCCAACCCGGACCGATCGTGCTTTGACCTGGAGAGAACAACGCATCTTGTGGGCCAAGCGGGAACAGGTGCTACTGGCGGTGCCATCGGCGGAGTCGGACCGCTTGTCTCTCCTCCGCCGGGAGGCAGGCCGGGAGGCGCGCCTGCAGGTCCTGCGGGTCCGCCACCCATCTTGAATCCGTGGACAGGCGAACCGTTAACGACATGGCAGCCCGGATCATTCGGCCCCGGGGAAAACGGCGAGCCCGGCGGCCCGGGGATGGTCCGCTGGGGCGGGAATTGGATGAACCCGGACGATGTTCAGGATGCAATCCGGGCTAGCTTGGCCGCGGACGCAAATCGAGCGAGGGCATCAGACGAGTGGGCCCGCCGGGGCGAGGCCTCCGGTGAGCAATGGATAAAAGACCGCGAAAACACGTTGAAGAACGAGGCCCAGGCGGAACGCGACCAGCGCGACGCACAAAATACGCTGGACCACATTCGTGACATCGCCAACCGGCAGGGAATGGACGACATTTGGGGCCGCGCGGTTGGCGATGGAATGATCAAGCCGGACGGCACCATCGACATCGACTACGTTAATCGCCTGAGAAATACGCTACGCGGCCGATTGGGAGACCCGGGGAGATTGGCCGGCGGGGACGAGCCCTACGTGAGTCCGTTCACGGATTTCGTGGATCACACGTTTGACGACATCCGCCACAGCACGGTTATCAGAATTGGCACTGGAATTCTGACTGGAGGAACTTCGGAAATTGCTTTCCAGGCTTCTGGGGCTTGGGATGCGATGCAGAACTCTTTCAACAACGCGGCGAATCGTGGGCGGCCCTGGGACTTGACCGACGCCCTGCGGTCAGGCTTTGGGCAACTCGCGGCGGAAAACCTCCCGCTCAATACAATTAAGGCGCTGATGGATCCAGAACAGCGCAATGTTGGAAATATCTTGATGAACTTGGGATTGGACGCCTTCACCGCGATGAATACGCGCGACACCGCGCGAAACCTTGGCGCAAGTTGGAATGCTTTGCAGGGAGGCCAGGGTTGGCGTGCCGCGCTGAACGCTCATCCTCCCGTTCCCGCTCCTGGCATGCACGACGACCCCGCGCGGTGGCCAAGCGAGCAGCCGGAGCTTCCGCCGCGGAACGTGAACAAGCTCCCGGAGGGATCCTCAGTCGGTTATGGGGAAATGGGATTGCCACCGAAGAACGGATTCCACGCGCAACAAGTGGCTGACCGCAATCTGGTAAACATCGAAGTGCGTCCCGGCAATCCCGACGCGATTCCGCGAATCATGCAGGGTGACGTGCCGAAACCGATGTGGCTGAAGAACAAGAGCATTAACCAGCTTGACCTCCAACTGGGCGCCCCTCCCCAGGGCGTGGGGCGTGTCGGGTACTTTGAACCGAAGATGCCGAACACCGCGGGGATGTCGGAGGCGGAGGTTGCGGCGCTCACAAAGCGATTTAATCAGCGCATGGGGGAGCTCAATAACCTTGGCCCAGAAATGGCCGAGCTTCAAGCCAAGGGCCATGTGCGAATCGAAAACGGTGTCGTGATGGACGGTATGACTGGCAAGCCATTCACGGGCGATCACGATATTTTCCGAATAACGGATTCAGTGACTGGAAAAGAAATTCCGGCGAGCTCTCCTCTTTACAACAAGGTCGTGAACGAACTGAAGGGGCCGCCATTCAACGCCCAGCATGGCGCGCACACCCAGTGGGAATACAATCCCGCCGACCCTCAGCACGGAGCGATTTATACAAAAGTGGATAAGGACATCCGTTTGGATCACACCCCTACGAGTGAGGGGGGCGGTGGAAGCGCGCTCGTGAATTTCGGGCCGGGCGCGCCGCCAACAACTTCTTTGTATCACGGACCATTGACACGCTGAGGGTATCAGCGGTTGGGACATCAGTTTGGACTGCGTGAAGGAGTTTTGAGGAATGCCGGTTTCAAGCTTGAGCTTCACAAGGGAAGAGCGGCGCAGGCTGCTCGATGAATACTTCGCGTTGGAGCGAAGCCTGATTGAATGCGATCTCATGGGGCGCAGGTCCGATGCTGAAGCGGCGAGGCGGATCGCAAGGCACGAGCAGATTTACATGCCACGAATTTGGGATTTGCTGGGAGACTACATTGCAGGCCTCCCATTTCTGAAATTGTCACGGTGTCCGATATCCGGAGTGGAGGTGGAACATTCAATCGACAATTTCGGATTGGATGGGCTGTGGTGGAAATACTTCGGGTCTTCGCGGCCGCAGGAAAAGCTTCCGCCAACGTACTTCGCGTTCACAGGAGCACTCAGGCTGGCGGCGTCGGTGGAATACACTCCATTCCTCGTGCTTCCCGGGCCGGAAGTCCCCTATGTGATCCCGCGGCTGTTCAAGGATTCATCGGTCACCGCGGTCCTATCGGCGGTATCCATCGGCGCGCACGAGGGATACGCCATTTTCTACTTTGCGAAGCCGGTCCCGCGCGTCGCCCGCGCAAACGAATGGGGCGCGAACGAATACAAGATCTACGAAGCGGGCACCGAGGGATGGGATGAAATCAACGAGGATGAACAGGAATTCGATTTCGACCTGAGCAGGTGGATTACTTCCGGACGGCTGCAGTGGATTGCTCCGGGAGATTCAGCCTTGCGGCTGCAGACGAACGTCTCCGGGTGCCCGTATCTGAACTTGCCGGGACGCCGGACGATTCAGCGCATTCAGTATGGGGAGGTCAGCAAGTGAGTCCTACATCGACGGGCGGAGCGGCCCTTGCTCCATTTCGGTTCACACTTGATGAGAATAGTCTTGCCGCAGCGCTGGGGCTGGCTTCCATTCAGCCAAGTGAGATCTCCAATTTTCCCGCTCCAAAGACCAGCGGACAATTGCCCCCGGGTTTAATTCAAGCCGGAATCGTGGACAAGGGCACCGGGAAACTTTCCAAGGATGCATTGACGGCGCTGCAGGTTGCGGCGAACCCGGCGCGGATGCTGGCGGTCACTGCAAACCGTTCCGGCGGCGAAAACTGGGTGCAGACGGAAATCCTCCGGGGCGCGGGCGGCGGCCCTTGCGTGGCGCACTCCAAGCAGGCCGGGCGATATGATTTTGTTTATCTGCCCAGCCCGGCTGAAGCAGTAGTTCTCTTGGACGAGCTCTTGAATGTCACCGACTTTCCCTCTCCGCCCGGCGCGAAAATATTGATGAGCTTCTCCGCCTTCACGGCGCTGTTGGCCGCGGCGGATTTGCTGCAAGCTTCGGATTTACAGGCGAAACTCTCGCGCCAGGCGCAGCCTGTGCCGGATCTCACTGTGGAGACGCTGGGTTTCCAGTTGAAGCAGGGTTTGGCCTCAACGGACACGCGGTGGGGTGTCTCCTCTGTTCAGCCAATATCGCAGGTGGAACTTGGAAAGGCCGCAGGGAATCTGGGAGCCGGGCTTGAAGAATTGCAAAAGGCGGGAGTGGTAACGAAATCCCGCAACGGCTACAGTTTTACAGAAAATGGACTGGGTCTGGCCTCCTCGCTTTGCAAGATCATTACCTCGTCCTCACTTCGCATCGCGGAAGAGGAGCAGGACGGCAGCATCAGCTTCAGTGACTTCATTATCCTTCGGACGGTAGCCTCGATATGGGTGATCACGTGGCTGAACGACGATGGTATGAACGCGAAGATCTCCATGTCTGGAATCACTCCTGCTGATGCGATTTTCTTTTTCCAGAGCCTGATTGATCCGGTTGTACCCGCAAGCGACGCAAGATCCGCTCGCAAAACACAGCAAGCCGCCGCGGCGCAGCGCTGCTCAGGATGCGGGCGTGAACTTCCTCCGGACGCGGCATTTTGCTTCGTTTGCGGACAAGCTGTCCCGGGCGCAGGAATGAAAAACGCACCACCGCCGGCGAAGGCTGCGGCGCCAAGGCCTGCGGCTCCTGCACGGCCGCCACAGCCCGCGGCAGCGAGACCTGCCCCACCGGCTGCCGCGCCTCCGCCGGCTATGCCGCCTCCGCCGCGAACGCAGGCACCGCCGCAGCCCGCACAGGCTGCGCCGGGCACATGCCGGAAATGCGGCGCGGCATTGAAACCGGGAAAGCCGTTCTGCATGTCCTGCGGCACGAAGATTTGATGAACAAAGGGAATAAGGAGTGAACAGCCGATGAATTCGATCTGTTTGGCGTCGGGCAAGGTTTTCGCGATCACTCACGCATTGCCAGTGCTGATGGCATTCTCGGATTTCTCACCGGCTGCAATCCTTAAGTTTGTTCTCGATTGGATTATTTATGTGGTGGCCGCCTCAGCTTTTCTCTATGTCTATTACGCGGTGGTTCTCATGGCTTTGGCGGACAAGACGGGCACGAGTGCTGGTTGGTTGGCCTCGATCCCGATAGCCAATCTTTTCCAGATGTGCCGCATTGGACGCGTTTCAATGGCCTGGGTCTTGCTGCTACTCGTGCCGGTATTCAACCTGATTGCTCTGGCGGTTATTTGGATGGGCATTGCCCGCGCCCGTGGAAAATCGCCCGCCCTGGGATTCCTGGCCATGCTTCCGGGTATCGGGCTCCCATTTCCAGTGATTCTGATGGCTGGACCGGCAACTGGAGGAACGATGTCAGCAAAAAGATCTAGCACACCCGCTGTTTGCCCCGAATGCGGATCGCCCGATTGTGTCGGTGAGCCTTTCTGCGGAACCACCGGGAAGCCACTGGCCCCCATCCCGGCACAGGCTGCTGCAGGCGCTCCTCCGCCACGCAAGGGTGGAAAACTTGCATTGACGTTTGTCATCCTGGCCGGAGTCGCGTTTTTGGGAGTGGGACTTTATTTCTATGGCGGAAAGCTTCTTTACTCGCGGCCGAATGCTCAGGCGCCGCAACTTCCCGCGCGATTGGCGGGGACTCTTACGGAGTTCCCGGTGGACAGCGCACATGCGAACCCCGCGAGGCCCTCAAACGTTGCCACATACAATTTTCATGGTGGCGGGGGAAATGCGGCCTCGCGCGTTCCAACAGCGTCGCTACCTCCGGGAGTTCGCCGCGAACGGCTTCCGCAGATGGCCAACTCTATGACTTCGGCGGAATACCGGTCGCATCCCACTGATACGCCCGTGCACGTGCATGTGATGGATACCGGCACACCCCGGCCTGATGATGCGAAGCAGCTGGCGGATGACATCGCATTGGCAAGCGGGCAGGGGGCACAGACAACCGGCATTCATGTAAAGAGTCCCGGGGGAGCCGACTATTCCGGGTTCCGCGTGAAAGCCCCGCAAAGCGAAACCTATGTCCTGCAAAAAACGGATTCCCCAAATACGATCGTCATCTATGCACCGGACCCCTCCGCGGAGGAGACCGCTGACCGGCTCGCAACGGAAGTCGGGAATGGCCAGGGATTGGCGGACGATCCCGAAACGCGGACTTGCATTTGGTCATTGCCCGCCCAACTTCCCGCGGGGATGGAATTGCAGGAAATGAACACCTACACGGCGGGAAGCCTGGGATTGACGCCGGAACAATTGAGATCGGCATTGGGAACAAATCCCGATCCGCAGACGCAGCAGCTTATTCAACAGGCGCAACGAGTAATTCCGGATCACATCACTTCAGCCCTGTATCGTGACGCAGGCCGGCGCGATTATCGCGTGCTTATGGGCCAGTATAGCGGCACCACCAATGCCTGGGGCGCGTGGCTTGTGATTAAGAGTCTTGGGGGGCTGGGAAGCGCGCAGCACGTCACAGTGCACGGCGTGGATGGACTCATGATGTCGGAGGGCGGGGAAAGTTACATCCTTTTCCAACGCGGACCCTACATCTGTTTGTTGAATGGTCCCTCTGCGGGAAATTCCGGGACGCTTGTCCAGTTGGGTGACGCGCTTCAGATGTAGAGTGGTGGCAGCCGAATCTCCCGCGGAGGAGAGATGGTGCCGGGGGGCAGAGTTGAACTGCCTACGCCGGCCTTTTCAGGGCCGCGCTCTACCGGTGAGCTACCCCGGCACCGTTAGAAACCACCTTTGTATTGAAAACTCCCCACAAGGAAAAGGGAAATACCTGAAGAAATTATTGGGTTGTCCGGGACGAAATTGGCATTCCGCTGCAGCGGTCTATTTCAGGGACGCATCGAACTCCTTCATCCAATCTTTCTTTTTCAGGACTTCGCGCGGTTTGGTGCCGTCGGGCGGGCCGACAATCCCGTCCTTCTCCATAATGTCGATGAGTCGCGCGGCGCGCCCATAGCCGATGCGCAATCTGCGCTGCAAGGTTGAGGTTGAAGCGCGGCCCATTTCGCACACGACTCGAACCGCCTCCTGATAGAGCACATCGTCAACTTCATCTTCACCCTCAGCGCCTTCCTCACCCGCGGCAACTTCTTCCTTGGGGGCTTCCAGTAGCTGCTCGTTGTAAACGGCCTTGGCTTGCGCGCGCCAGAAGTCGCAGACGGCGGCGATTTCCTCCTCCGTGACCAGCGGGCCGTGAATGCGATGTAGCCGCGAAGATCCCGCAGGCAGATAAAGCATGTCGCCGCGGCCGAGCAATGACTCCGAACCGTTGGAATCGAGAATTGTGCGTGAGTCCACTTTGCTGGCCACGCGGAAGGAAATGCGGGCAGGGAAGTTGGCTTTTATGAGTCCGGTGATGACGTCCACGGACGGCCGCTGCGTTGCCAGAATTAAGTGGATGCCCACGGCGCGCGCCATTTGCGCCAATCGGGTGATAGAGGCTTCCACGTTGTTCGTGTCCACCATCATCAGGTCGGCAAGCTCGTCAATCACGATCACGATGTAAGGCAGCGGCTTGTGTTCCACTTCATCTGCTTCATCAAAGAGAGAGAGGGATTCGCCCTTCTTGAATGTGCGGTTGTACTGGTCAATGTTGCGGACGCCGCGCTGGGCGAGAAGTTTTAGCCGCTTTTCCATTTCTCGAGTGGCGTTGCGCAACACGTTTGACGCGATCTTGGGGTCGGTGACGACCGGCGCGAGCAAGTGGGGAATATCTTCGTACAGGCCCAGTTCGAGCCGCTTGGGGTCCACCATCACCAGCTTGAGTTCCTCCGGAGTGGCTTTGTAAAGCATGGAAATGATGAGCGAGTTGAGAAATACGCTCTTGCCGGTGCCTGTTGCTCCAGCAATCAGCAGGTGAGGCATTTGCGCCAGGTCGGAGACGCGGTGTCGGCCGATCAGGTCCTTCCCCATGGCCAGCGTCATCTTGGAAGCCGAATTCACAAACTCAGGGGATTCAATCTCTCCGCGAAGAGCGATGGTCTCCCGATGGTGATTGGGCACTTCCACGCCGATGGTTGATTTCCCCGCGATACGCTCGATGAGGATGGATTCGGCGCGCAAGGCCAGGCAAAGGTCATCGGCCAGCCCGGTGATACGGCTGTATTTGATCCCCGCCTCCGGCTTGAATTCATAAGTGGTCACAACCGGGCCGGGATTGATTTGCGTCACGCGACCACCGACGTCGAATTCCTTGCACTTCTCTTCAATGCCGCGCGCGCAGGCTTTCAGTTCTTCTTCCTGCAGTTTTTCGCCGCGCTCCGCCATCCGCAACAACCCGGGGGAGGGAAGTCGGAAACTGGTAGGACCCTTGGCTATTTTGGGTCCGGGCCCTGCCGCGGGCGATAGCCTAGATCCCTCTTCC
Organism: Terriglobia bacterium; assembly: GCA_041476305.1. Lineage (GTDB taxonomy): Bacteria > Acidobacteriota > Terriglobia > Acidiferrales > UBA7541 > DASTCZ01. Next base: position 2,899 of record JBGOTC010000053.1, on the reverse strand, counting down.
AGTTCATCCTTGCGCTCGCCACGTTCGCGGAATCGCAGGATGACTGGAGCGCGGCGCGGGCGCTTCTCAGACACTTGCTCGTTTTCGGAAGATGAGTCTTCCTCTGTTTCATCTTCGATAGCTACTTCCTTGATGGGCTGAACTTGAGGCGGCACGGCAGGGCGGCCTGCAATCTTGATAGTCTCCACGCGCCTGCGGAGGCGCGCCTGCTCGCGCTGCTCGCGCCACTCACTCACCCGCGCAACAGCCCGGTTCAGCAGAGCGAATTTGCTCAGGGGGCACTTGGCCCATTCCTGAGTGCCGAGGAAGGAAAACTTTGTCGTTAGAAAAAGTGCCGCGAGAAGCGAAGCAATCACAATCAGCTGCGCGCCGACAGGATTGAAAATCGAAATCAGTCCGGCAGCAAGCAGGTCGCCCATCATGCCGCCCGGGGGCGCTGCACCGCGAACCTGCGGAAAGTGCCAGATGGAGACAAGAGCGGGCAATCCAATAACCAGCAAGCTCCACCCAATCATCTTGGCGATGGGAGATTCCACGTTGCGACTGCGAAACCATCGTGCGCCCAAGACGAAGATACCCGCGGGGAGCAGGAAGGCCGCATATCCGAACCCCTGGAAAAGCAGGTCCGCGCCATGCGCACCGGCGGAGCCAATCCAGTTGGAAGCCGACCGCGAATCGGCTGCGTACGCGGACACGTTCAGCGATCCATCGTGCGGGTTATACGAGAGCAGGCTCAGGGCCACCAATAGGCCTAGAGTGACTCCCAAGAAACCTATGAGTTCGTTCAGGCGGCGGTTTTCCGTCGGTGTCAATAAGCGCACAGACTTCTCCTTGGTATGGCAGGCGGATAGCGGCGATGAATTGAGCTCTGGGGCACGCGGGCGCTAACGCGGGTGGCCCAGACGCAGGAACGCGAACAGCAGGATGAGTATACCGAGGGCGATGCGGTAAACAACGAAAACCTTGAGGGTGCGTGTCTGTAAGTAACGCAGGATAAATGCAATCACCAAGTAGCCGACGAGACCAGATACGGCGACGGCAATCAGGAGGGTGGAGAGCGGCAAATCGAGCGTCCCGGCATGGCGGGCGTGGATGAGTTTGGGCAGTTCCTTGAGGGCCGCGCCGGCGATGATGGGCGTTGAAAGCAGGAAGGAAAAGCGCGCGGCAGTTTCTCGGGTCATCCTCCTGGACAACCCGGCAGCAATTGTGATTCCTGAGCGTGAAACGCCCGGGAATAGCGCAACAGCCTGGGCCGCGCCGACGAAAAGGGAATCGCCGAGATTTGCTTCAGACATTTGGCGAGTGAGGTGCGGCAAGCGATCCACATACCACATGAGAAGACCGATCAGAATAAGGGCGCCGGCAATCGGAATGGGTGACCGGAGATGCTCCTCGATGGTTTTTTCCAACAGGGCTCCGGCGATCGCGGCTGGAATTGTTCCGGCGACAAGGAGCCAAAACAATTTTCGCTTCCATCTGTACTCCGTATCATCGAGAGTGGCTGAACGCCGGATCCCGAAGCCCGCCAACGTGAGGTCAATCCAGTCGCGCAAGAAGTAGAAAAAGACGGCAAACAGCGTGCCGACGTGAAGGGCGACGTCAAACGCAAGTCCGGGCTCCGGCCAACCGGCAAGCCAGGGAAACAAGACCAGGTGCGCCGTGCTGCTGATGGGGAGAAACTCCGTGAGGCCCTGCACAACGGCGAGCACAATGGCTTGGAAGATTGACATTCCGGGTTAGTGCTCCTTCGGCGGGGCAAGCGCCTTGTGCATTAAATAGGCATCCACGCGGTCAAGATAATAGCGGGGAATGATGCCCACGGTACGATAGCCATGGCGCAACCAAAAGGCAATGCCGGCGGTGTTGTCTGTTGCGGTTTCCAAATCCATCGCGCGCGCACCGCGCCCAACCATCGCGGCTTCCGCGGCGAGCAAGAGCTTCGTGCCAAGTCCGGATCGACGGCGATCTTTGGAAACGTCAATTGTAATGATGTGTCCCCGATGCAAATCCACTGCACAGAGGATAAAACCGGGAATTGCTTCCGCATCTTGCGCGACGACGCAAATGGCCTCGGGTATCTTCAAAAACCAGCGGAGCATTCTCTTGCTATAGGCGATTCCAGGAGGGTAACAACTTTGGTCGAGGGCGTGCATGGCTTCGAAATCCGAGGGCTCGTACGGGCGAAGGATCGGAGGCATTGCAACCGGAATCACACTTCCAAAATGACAGGAAGAATGAGCGGGCGCTTCGAGGTCTTCTTGTTGAGGTAGCGCTTCAAATCCACGCGGATTTTTTCCTTCATGACGCCCCAATCGGATTTCTCCTCCGTGTTGGATTGCTCGATAGTGCGCAGCACAACCTCGCGCGCGCCCGCGATCAGTTCGCGGTCATCGTCCAGCGGCATGAATCCCCGTGTGACGATTTCCGGTTGCGAACCCAGGCGCCCATTGTGTTTGTCAAAGGCAACAATGGGAACCACAACGCCGTCTTCGCCCAGATGACGGCGATCCCGGATGACCACCTCTTCGATCTCTTCGAGCGAGCCCGAATCCACACACACGCGTCCGGCGGGAAGCGGCTCGCGGCGGAAAGCGCCCGACTCCGTGAATTCCACGGGCTGGCCGTCTTCGAGGAGCATGATCTCTCCGGAAACCACCCCGAGCTGATGAGCGAGCGCTGCATGACGAAATAGCTGGCGATATTCACCGTGCAAGGGAATGAAATATTTTGGTTTCACCAGCTGCAGCATCAACTTCTGCTCTTCCTGGCTGGCGTGGCCGGAGACGTGGATTGTCCCCGCGTTGTTGTCGTAATAGACCAGCGCCTGCCGCCGGAACATGTGATCGAGCATGCGAGAAATGGTCCGCTCGTTCCCGGGGATGATGCGCGCGGAAAGAAT
>JBGOTC010000052.1:0-12379 GCA_041476305.1 Terriglobia bacterium | reverse complement strand
GCCCCAGGCGGGGTAGTTCGTTGAGCCGGTGGTGCTGGCGGCGCTCAAGCGCCCAAGGGCGTCATACGTGTAGCTGGCACTGCGGCCGTTATCCACATTATCAGTGATGCCGGCAATCAGCCCGTCGTTGCTTCCCGCGGAGCCCCTTCGACTCCGCTCAGGGTAAACTCCGCTGTAGCTCGAACTGAACAGTGTGCCGCCACTGTTTGAATAGGAAAGCGAAGTCATCTGCAACCGGTCGGAAGAATAGCCCATGCTGGCGCTGACTCCATTGCCGTAGTCCATGGCGGTCACCTGTCCGGCGGTATTGAAGGTGAAGCCGCTGGCGTAATAAGTGGAAGGAGAGCAGCCCGTGGCGCTGCCGGTTATCGAGCAGACTCTGCCGATGGCATCGTAATTCTGCAGCACATCGCGATTGGAGGGATAGGTGATCTTCGTCAACTCGCTCGCGAGATTGTAATAATATTTGGTCGTGTAGGTGGTGCTGCCGATGACCTTATCCATCTGCGTTGTGCGTCCCAGAGAATCGTAAGTATAGCTCTCGCTCCCCACGCCATCGGTCATCTGCGTCAGGCGTCCGTTGTTGTTCGAGCTGGGGCTTGTCCCGTAGGTGTAGTTCACGGTGGAGGTGGATGCCACACCCGTGCTGCCAACGTTGTAGCTGACCTGCGTCAGGCGATTCAGCGTGTCATAGCTGAAATTGGTGACCACGCCGCGAGCATCTGTAGTGGGCGGGTGGCGCAGACGTCATTCCCCCCTTTGCTTAACACCCGCTCACCATCGAAGAATACCACTATCTCAACTCACCGGAGCGTTAGGATGGACAGGGGTGGGGGTGGGTGCCCAATACGTCGGGGTTACGTGTGGGGTTTCTATAGGTTGAGAGTGGATCGTGCCGAGGAACCCCAAGCGCGGGAGGCGCGGCACTCCAATCATTTCGATTCATCCGAAAGCGAGTTTGGCGACAAACACAGCGTGAACGAAATTATTTGAACAAGAATGGTTTATGAGCGGTACGAGAATACGCGCACAATGATTTATCTTAAGAGTTTAGTGCCGCGCCTTGTTAGGTGCCGCGTCGATGCAGCAGAGCGCACGCCGTCGGCCCGCACAATCAATATGTGCGGAACGGCGCTCGGGGGTTGGGTGGGATCGATGCCCAGCCCTGACGGGCTGGGCTAAAGTTTGGTAAGCGGCCCTACGGGCCTGCGCGGCAGGCAGGTGGCAGGGAGACGGCAGGCAAGCTGAAGTCGTGCCCTCCCACCGAACTACACAAAGATTGCAAAGCGAAAGATGCGCGCATAGAATCGCGGCGGCTTCAGGGAAACAGCCATCGGAAACCCGAAGCGAAAAACCCAGGAAAGACTCCAGCTGGAAATGGGGAACAAGGGAACAGGAGCAAGAGAATGCGAAAGAGCGTGAGTCTGTTGGTGGTGGCGGCGGTCTTGTTGATTGGTCAGGCGGCGCACGTAGCGGCGCAGGCTCCCGAAGGAGCAATGCAGCAAGGCGGGCGCGGCGGCGGCAACGCGCCGACTCCGGAAATGCTGGCGGCGCGCGAGGAGCAATCGGTGACCGAGCACATTGCGCACGTCGGCGGACAGGCCATTCCGTACAAGGCCACGGCGGGAACCATCCTGCTGAAGAATGACGCGGGCGAGCCGACGGGGCTGCTCTACTCGGTGGCGTACACGCGCAGCGACGTGAAGGACATGAGCACGCGGCCAGTGTCGTTCCTTTATAACGGCGGGCCAGGGTCGGCCTCGATGTGGCTGCACATGGGAGCGTTCGGGCCGCGGCGCGTGTGGACGCCGGACCCGTCGTTCACTCCTCCCGCGCCCTACAAGCTGGTGGACAACACAGAGAGCCTGCTGGACAAGACCGACCTGGTGTTCATTGACGCGATGGGGACGGGCTACAGCCACGCGGTGGGGAAGGCGCAGAACCGCGATTTCTACGGGATTGACGAGGACATGGCGGCGTTCGGGCAATTCATCAATACATACATCAGCCGCAACGGGCGGTGGAATTCGCCGAAATTCCTGATTGGCGAAAGCTACGGGACGTTCCGGTCGGCGGCGCTGGGGAATTATCTGCAAAACCGCTACACGATGCATTTGAACGGCATCGTGCTGATCAGCTCGGTGCTGGACCTTTCCACGATTACCTTCGGGGCGGGCGACGACCGCGTTTACGTTTATTACCTGCCGAGCTACGCGGCGGTGGCGTGGTATCACAAGGCGCTGAAGAACCGTCCGGGGAATTTGGCGGCGTTCATCGAGGAGGCGCGGCAATACGCGAAGGGCGAATACGCCGCGGCGCTGTTCAAGGGCGAAAAGTTGAGCGCGGCGGAACGCGATGCGGTGGCGAAGCGGCTGGCCTACTTCACGGGATTGAGCGAGGAGTACCTGGTGAAAGCGGACCTGCGCGTGACGCTCGGGCAATTCAACATCGAACTGCAGCGGAGCAAGGGGCTGACCATTGGGCGCATTGACGCGCGGTACACCGGATTCACGCCGGATATTCAGGCGGAAAGCGCGCAGGGAGATCCGGAAGGGCCGGCGGTGGGCGGGGCGTACACGGCAGTGCTGAACACTTACAACCACGAGGAACTGAAATTCGGAATGGACAAGATGTACAACAACCGAAGCGGCGGCGGTGCGTGGAACTGGGTGCGCGGCGCGGGAGGGCGCGGCGGTGGCGGCGGTGGATTTCCGGGCGCGCCGAATGTGCAGGGCGACCTCTTTCAAGCGATGATCACCAATCCGCGGCTGCTGGTGGAAGTGGAGAATGGGTATTACGATTTCGCGACTCCGTTCTTCGCAACGGAATTCACCATGGAGCATCTGGGGCTCCCGGCGGCGCTGCAGGGCAATGTGGCGCTGAAGTATTACGAGGCGGGGCACATGATGTATTTGCACGACGCGAGCCGCGTGGCGCTGCACAACAATATCGCGGCGTTTATCGACAAGGCGACGAAGCAGTAGGGGAGTTGGGGTGGTCTATACGCTGGGGAATGGATTGGACAGGCCACCCGCCTGGATGTAGCAGAGTCTTCGCGATAAACTCGAAGGCACGGCGGGGCTGTAGCTCAGATGGATAGAGCAGCGGTTTCCTAAACCGCTTGCCGGGAGTTCGAGTCTCCCCAGCCCCACCACCACTTGCTACACGATGGTTCGGAAAATAAGTGGACCGGTAGTCTTACGGCCCCGGTACTATTTGATTAGTCCGGTGACGATGGCTTTTCTGAGGTTTTCCTTCTCGTCCTTAATCAACGACCAACTGTGGTCGCCACCATTGGAAACGTGCATCACGTTGACTTCCCCTCTGCTGTCCAGTGCGGCTATGAGCTCGGCCCTGCCAAGAACTGTCCCCGCGGTTACCTTCGCTTGACAGTGGGGACAGTAGGCACGAAATGACATGGCGTGATTCCTCCTTCAATGGATACTAACATGGCATTATCTCGGCGGGTCGCTCGGTTTGACAGCGGGCTTTACCGTTGGGCAAGGAAACGCAGCCAGAAGCGCGAGGGGAAACATGCGGGAAGTCGGCACGAGCCCCATTAACGGGCTTGCGGTAACTTGGTCGCGGATGTAATTGACGACGATTTCCCTAATTCCGCCGATCGATATGTGTTCGCGTAGGCAAGGAACGCCATTCTTGAACTCCGCGCCCATAGCGTCTATTTCCTTATCTGGCAGCGACTTCACCGCATTAGTCACGTCGCGTGGGACTCCATCAGGAAAGTGCGCGGCCATAACTCCGTGTTCGTGGCCTTCCTGCCAGCCTTCCATCAGACCCTTCAGGTACCCAAGACACAGGTTCACTTCTGCTGTTTTCTGAGCCAACGCCTTATTGAGCGTTTCCATTGCCTCGCCTGTCGGTGCTTTTTTCACCGTGTCCATAGTCTCTTTGGAAAGCTGGGTGTCCTTTAGTCCGCAAACGTCCAAGAAACCGCCAGCAGTACCGATGCTTGATGGCGTGGCCGTTTGTGCGAAGCAAGGAGTGGACAGCAAAAGAAGATACATGGCCACAAATGCCAAACGGTTCTTTGAGCTAGAACTGAATTTGAACATTTGTCCTCCACGCCACACTCTTCATATTATAACGCGCGGGATTCTACCACGGCCCCCAGCAGCAATGCGTCACGCGTCGAATAGTAAAAGGCTGTGTAACGTAACCCAGCCCGTGTTTTGACCATGCGAAACTATTTCAGCTTGGCCACAGTAACCAGAGTATGCCCGCCGCCGCGCCAGGTTATTAATCTGAGTTTGGCGCCGTCAATGCCGCCATTGAAAGGAGAGCCAAACCAAGTCCAAGGTACACAAATTTTGGGAAAGCCATAGGTCTCCACTTGCCAAATATGCGCGAAATATGCTTCGTTCAATATCTCTGGCGGATTCTATCAGGATCATGTGGGAATCGTGTGCAATCACTAGCCTCTGCGCCCCGGACAAGGTTAAAGTGATGATGTTGAGACACAAATTCCTTATCGCTCGATGGCTCCTGCTGGCGGTCGTGCTCACTCTTGCGGGGGGTGTGGCGGGCCAGGGAGACATGGTGGGTTACGCGCCGCGCGAGCTTGTTGAGCGGCCGATTGCGATCCTTCCCGGCGTGGGCGCGTTTCACGATCCGGTGACAACATCCTCGCGGGAGGCGCAGGCGTTTTATGACCAGGGCATGGCGCTGGTGATGTCCTACGAATGGATTGACGCGGCGCGATCTTTTCATCAGGCGCTGCGCCTCGATCCGAAAATCGCGCTGGCGTGGATTGGGCTGAGCGACGCTTACTATGGTCTGCAGGATGTACAGGCGGCGAAAGACGCGCACTCGAAGGCCGCGGAGCTGGCCGGAGGCGTGAGCGAGCGCGAGCGGCGGAGGATTGAAATCCGCGCGCGGCAGCTGGATTACATGGCGCAAGCGAACCCGCTGAAGTACGCGGGCTGGCGCAAAGCCATTGAAGACGCGCTGGCGGTGGATCCGAGCGATTCGACGCTGTGGCTGCTGCGCGGAATGGTGGAAGAGGGCACGCCCTCGGCGCACGGGCAGGGAGGCGGCGTCACATCCATCGCGATATATGAGGCGGTGCTGGCGCGCTCGCCGGATAATTGTGTGGCGCACCATTATCTGGCGCACACCTACGAGAATCTTGGACGCATGACTGAGGCACTGGTGCAGGTGGAGGCCTACGCGCGGCTGGCGCCAGCGATTCCGCACGCGCACCACATGTGCGGGCACATGTTGCGGCGCATGGGGCGTTCGGAGGAAGCGGTCCAGCAATTTGAGGAAGCGGACAGGCTGGAAGCCGCGATGATCGCGCACGAGCACATGTCGCCCGGCCTCGACTGGCATTACGCGCACAACCAAAGCCTGCTGGGGCTTTCGTATCAATATATGGGGATGCGGAAGCAGGCGGAGGCCAGCCTGAAGCGGGCGTTTCCGCTGCCGGCCTACGTGGACCTGGCGGAATTCAACCGCAAAGAGTGGCCGGAGTTTTTGCTGGCGCAGGGGCGTTATAAGGATGCGCTGGCCGCCGCGCAGGACGTGGCGGGAAGCCGCTGGGCGATGGGCCGCGCCGCTGGCCATGCCCTGGCGGGACGCGTGCTTCTGGCGATGGGCAAGGTGAATGAGGCGCAAACCGAGCTGACGAGCGCGGAGCAGCAACTCGCGGCGATGAACAACCCCACTCCGTTCGCTCCCTACGTGCAGGGGCTGCGCGGTGAACTCCTGTTGCAGCAGGGGCAGGTTGCGGAAGCGACCCAACTGCTGAAGCAATTGGAGCCGGCCATGCGCAGGCTTTCCGGGCCCGACGCGTGGACGGAAACATTATTCTGGCTGGAGTGGATCTTCGGGTGCGCGCAGAAAGCGGGCGCGTGGGAGCTGGCGGAATTCACGGCGAACCAGATGCTGGCGCACGATCCCTTCTATGGCGGGACGCGTTACGCGCTGGGGATAGTGGCGGAGCACAAGGGTGATGCGGCCGCCGCGCGGAAAGAGTTTGCGGAGGCCGCGCGGCTGTGGAGCAAAGCGGACGTAGATTTCCCGCCGCTCGTGGAGGTTCGGAAGAAATTGGGCGCGGGACAGTGAAACCTAGATTTCCTTGATTTCCACGGCGCGGGCGTAGAAGCCCATATCCAGACGGCGAGTGCGGAGCTGGGGTTCGGTGACCTTGAGCTTCAACACATAGATGCCGGGATGCGCGGGCGTCCATAGATGCGTCCAGAATGACCAGGAGCCGGTTTTCATGGGCATGATATTTTCCACGGGAAATAATTGTTCGCCGGCGTTGAACTGAATCGCGAGTGATTTGACGCGCTCCGGGCCGCCCCACAGGATCCCCACCACGCGATAGATGATCTTTCCGGACACTTGCCACTTTTCGACGCGGATGGGCATGGCCGCGGGGTCAATTTCGGCGGGCTCGAAATCGCGGGCGAGCGCCGGAGTCCCCTGTTGATGCGTGCGCAGCGCAAACTCGCGCATCTGTGCAGTCACTTCCACATCGTCGTCCACGGCAGTAATTTCGTTCACCCACTTGATGCAGGCGCAGCCGTACCAACCGGGAACAATCAGGCGCACTGGGGCGCCATGATCGGGAGCGAGAATCTTGCCGTTCATCTCCGTGGCAAGAAATGCTCGGGCGGCAATCAATTCATCCCATGAGAAAATCCAGCTCGCGCCGGGTTCGGAGGAAAGCGAGCGCCCCGGATAGGAATCGAAACCCGAAACGAGCAGGCGCGGTAACTTGCCGGCTGATGGAATGAGGTCGCGGATTGAATTCAAATCCACGCCCTTCCAGTCTGCGGCGCTGAGCAAACCGAAGTGACCGTCGCGGGTATTTCCGGCACACTCCATTAGATGTAGCCCCTGATTGCCGGCCACCTTGTACAGATTGTTCATGGTAAGGGCGGAGGGAGTCCGTGACGATGCGGGCCCCGACACGTTTGATTCGATTGTCCAGGGCGTGGCGGGCGGCAGCAGTTGCGATGCACGCGTGCGAACGTAGAACTTCTCCGTGGGAACCGTGGAGGCCCCAATGGAGAGCGCGCCGAGATCGGTGAAGAGGCGGCCATCGAGTCCGGAGGCGAGCGGGGTTTCCATGGGGATGGGGACGCGCGTTTCACCGATGAAGTCCACGGCGCCGATTTGCGTTCCACCGGCGAAGGGGTCTTGCATCCCGCGGAAGGTACGGCCCGCGAACAGCAAAGTCTCCGCGCCGGTGAGCCAGACTCCGCCGGCGAGCAGGGAAGCGGAGAGCAGTTCGCGGCGCGAGAGTCCGGATTTGAATTGGCGAGCCATGCGTGGAAGGGAGTTTACAACGGTATGGCCCTCGCGAGAATTGCGTTCCGGAATTGTGCGGGGGATGGCGGAGGAAATGTCCGTTTTCAAAATGCAAAGGGCCCCTTGCGGGGCCCTTTGCACAATCCTGGTAATAAGTTGAGGTTAGAACTCGAAGCGAAGCGCGAATTCCATTTCGCGCGCGCCGCCCCGGGTTGACCCGATGGTGTTTGTGAATTGTCCAAAGGTCGTGGGAATAGTCGGGTCCAATGAAAGCCCCCCATCCCCGAAATTGACGGTGTTGAACACGTTGTAGGTGCTCACACGGAGCTGGATCCGCTGGTGATCACTCCACGGCATCAAGAACACCTTGTGAACGTCCAAATCCAGCACGGAATATGCCGGGCCGGAGAAGACGTTGCGCGAGCCGGAAAGCCCCGGTTCGGTGGGAGCAAAGAGAGCCATCGCTGCCGCCGAATTTTTGAAGAGATTCGGGAAGGCTCCCGGAGTGGTTGGCTTGGTGATTTGCGTCGAGAGTGGGCCCAGCAGCGTCCCCGGCGTGGTGAGGAAGAAGTCGGTCGGGAAGTTGAAGCCGTTGCTGGGGCTCAGGGGGAATCCGGAGCGCCAGCGGACCAGACCGGTGACCTCCCATCCCCCGATGACCATGTCGCAGAGGCGGCTCACGCCACCGCCGAATTTCTGGCCGCGGCCGAACGGCAGCACATAGCCAAAAGAGGCGTTGAAGTTGTGCCGCAGGTTGAAATCGGAAACGGAGCGGCCCTGGCGCAGGTCGAACGGTGTGTAGATCAGACCGTTAAAGCTGCCAACGGTGCCGGGGACCAGGTCGCCGTTTTCCGCCGAGGAGGCGTTGTCAATGGACTTTGAAAAAGTGTAATTGGCGGCAAAGGTGAACCGGCCGGTGTTCTTGCGAACTCCCACTTGCAAGCTGTGATAGTTCGAGGAGCCGTAGTTGGTCCATCCGGCCAGGCCGTTAAACTGCGGCGGGAAAAGAACATTCCCGACGTTGCTCGGATCGAGTGATGTTTTCCACGGCGTCTGGAAGCCGAAGGCAGGCAACAGATCCGCGAGGAAAAGCGAGCAGGACCAGCTTGGGGAACCCAGGCCACCCGCGAGACTTTCCACCGTGAAGGCATAGAACGCCTGCGTGGGAGTCAGCGACATGTAGCCCGAGTTACACGCGAAGTCCCCGGGGGCGCAGATAAACTGCGCGGCCAGAGTGGGCATGTTGGGCATCATGTTGGTGAAGAAAGGCTGGCTCGGAATGGTGCTCAAGGCCACGAAATTTGTGGGATCGACGCCCGGATTGGAAATGGAGTTGAATCCCGTCCCGGCAACACGCGCGACTGGACGGAAGGCCTCCCAGATCGTTTGTCCCGAGGCAGGATCCCGCAAATTGGAGAATTCCGCGTAGTCAGCCTTGACCAAGAGCCGCCGTCCCAGCGCACCGACATAACCGATGTCCAGGACGAGTCCCCTTGCGATCTCGCGCTGAATTCCGAGCGAGAAGCTCATCACGTACGGAGTCTTCAGGTGCGGATCCACTACGAAATCGGTGTTGGAGGCGTCGGCGCTCGGCGTAAACGGGAAAGTCGCCGAGGTCGGAAGGCTCACATAGGCGGAAAGCGACGGCAGGCCAGTGCAACCGGCGTTGCTGCAGGTCCCGCTGAACCGCGGCGCGCTACCCAGACCATAAAGATTCAACGCGTTCACGAGTGAAGTGGCCGTACCGGGAGAACCATTCTGGTCGCTATCCACGGCAATGGCCTGACCGACACGGTCATAGTAAACGCCGAAGCTGCCGCGAATCGAGGACTTGCCGGGTCCGCCGAACAGGTGCTTCAGGAAACCATCCGTGTATCCCGGGCTCCAGGCAAACGCGAAGCGCGGGGAGAAATTGTGCGGATTGGGAGCAAACCAGGAGGGCGCGTTATTGGCCCTGCCGGCAGGGGCCCAGCTTAGAAGAGGCGAGGCTTGATCGCCAATGCCGTTGAAGGCGTTGGCGTCGCGCTGCTGAAGCCACTTGAACACGTCGATGGTGGGAGCAACCTGGAATCCATTCGTTTCCCAGGGGGGAGTCTCGTATTCGTAGCGCACCCCGAGCGTGAGCGTCAGATTCGGTTTTACCTTCCACGAGTCCTGCACGAACCCCTCAAAATCGTTTTCAGCAAAGCGCCGATTCGCCGGCGTACCCGCCGGCAGAATCTGGCCGGTGTTGGGATCACCGAAGACAGTGACATGCGCTTCGGTGATCGCGCCGGTCAGCATCAAATAGGAAGCGTTGAAGGTGTTCGCATTCGCGGGGAGCTGTCCGGGCGCGAGGCCGAGGTGCCCTGGTCCGGGTCCCATATTTGTTTGCAGAGTCCCGCAATCATTGCAGGAGCCGGGGTTGCCCGTAAAGAAGGGGAAGGACTGCGTGAGATCCACACGCGTGTTGCGGATGTAACGCAGCGCGCCGCCAAATTGAAGCGTGTGGGCGCCGTGCGTCCAGCTGACTTCATCCTTCGCCTCGTTGGTGGGCACGCGGCGGTTGAATCCGCGATTGAAGGCCACGTTGGTGGAGAAGAACCTGACGGAATAGCCCGTGCCGGTATTCCCGCTTTCGCCTTCTCCCAAACGGGTGAAGGTCCAGTGGAAAGTGTTCACCAAGTTCGGGGTGAACTGGCCGGTGTAGGAACCAATCAGCCCGCGGCTATTGTTCAGGAGCTGCGAGGCCACAGGCTGTCCGGGAAACTGTTGGGGAATCAGGTCAAACGCCACGCCGCCCAGCACTCCGCGGACGAACGCGCTGTGATGTCCGTCCTTTGTAATGTTCCAATCGATACGCGAAGTATAGATGTTGGAAGAGATGTGCTGTGGCGCGTTGAAGTTGAAGGCGTTGAAGGAAAGGCCGCCATCGTTGGATTGCCCCGGTGAATTTCCATGGGGGAACAAGGCCATGTAGGTAATCATGGCGTTGTTGATGCCCAAGCCTGCGGGGTCGATTGTTTTGACTTGAGCCGGAGTCAAGCCGAAGGATCCGGCGGGAACGGTGTGCGAAGTGGTCAGGCCGGCTACAGTGCCGCCGGGGCAGGACGCCGGAGTCGTGCACTGATAGATCAGCGCGCCGTCTCGAAGGCTATCGCTGGCAACCTGGCGGGGTCCCGCGGACAGTTGTTGGGCTTCCCGGCGCATTTCCCAGTCCAAGAAAAAGAACAGGCGGTCCTTGATGATGCGGCCACCGAGTGATGCGCCGCCGATATTTCGATCCAGCCGGGCGCGGCCGATCTCGTTCAAGTTGTTGAAGTAGCTGTTCGCGGTGGGGCCTGCGGTGCGGTAATACCAGCGCACGTTCCCATGGAAGTTATTGGTTCCGCTCTTGGTGCCGAGGGCGATTTGGGCGCCGGAGGCGACGCCGTCCGTGGCGTTTGTCCCGCCGGTGGTGACACGGAATTCCTGGACGGAATCGAGCGTAAGAGGCAGGGCGCTGGTAAAAGCAGACTGGTTCTGCCAATCATTGGCGTCGCCGCCATCCACGGTCACATTCATCTGGTTGCCGCGGACTCCGTTGATGGCGCCTTCGCGCAGATCCAATCCGCTGTTGGAACCAAGAGAAAGCGTATCCATGTTGGAGCCGCCGGTGAAAACAACGCCGGGCTGGAGCGTGAGAATGCCGACGACGTTGCGGGCCATGAAGGGCAATCCCTTCACCTGCTTCTCATTAAAGGAGTTTCCGATCGTCGCATCCGTCGTATTCAGCATGGGCATCGTTTCTGCGCTCACCACGGTTGTCTCGGTGACGATTCCCAACTCCAACTTCGCGTTAGCCGTGGTAGGCGTGGAGACGAGGACTTGCACTTTCTGCTGGATGTAAGCCTTGAAACCCGGCGCATCAACCTTTACGTCGTAGGTGCCGGGACGCACCTGCGTGAACCCATAATTTCCTTCCGAGTCCGTCTTGGTTTCGCGGCTCGTATTTGTGCTGGCATCAATTAGGTGGACCACGGCCCCGGCAACGGCTTTGCCGTTGGGGTCCGTGACCTGACCGCCCAGCGAGCCTGAGTTTTGCGCTCGCACCGCTCCTGCAAATGCGAGCGTGAGGACAAGAAAAGCAAACAATACTCTGCGGATTGACATGACACCCCCCCTTGAATGGACAGACGTGTGCGGAAGCAATGAGGTGAGGAAGAAAAGATCTGGGAACCTTCTGGACCCCACCAGAACCCCCGGATACCGACAGCCCCTTGACTGTCGAAAAGCAAAAACCCCTAATGGTGGTATACGCCCACCGGATTCTTCAAGTCAAGTGCAGTGATGACCAATACGCTTCCGCGTGACGGCGGCCACTGTGACGTATGTCACAGGCTCTCCAGACATGACGCTCGCCTGGGCCGCTATGTTACAGTTCACTGCGCTGGGATTTCCGACGAGGACGAAAACAGCATGCAAAATCTTGCAAATCAGGCAGCCAAGCGCTCCAAGTGGCATTTGCCCATTTTCCTGGCCGGAATTTTGATCTATGCGCCCCCGCAAAACGCGGGGACCACTCCGAAGGTTCCTCCTGAATCGTCGGAGATCCGCGCGGCGCGGGCGCTGGATGCGGCGCGGGGGAATCCACTGGATTTGCATGCATTTCTAGTGCGCATGCCGAAGGGCGCGGACCTGCATGTCCATCTGACCGGCGCCGTTTATGCGGAGTCCTTCATCCGAGCGGCGGCGGAAGACCAGCTTTGCGTGGTCCTTGCTACGTTTTCATTTGCGAAGCCCGTGGCGATGACGGAAAGCGCTCCGCCGCAGCCGGTGTGCGGAGAGGGAAGGGTGCCAGTGACGCAGGCACTGAAGGATCAGCATCTGTACGATGCCCTGATCAACGCATTCTCGATGCGGAGCTTCGTGCCCTCGGCGGGGGTCTCCGCGCACGACCACTTTTTCGATGCGTTTGGGAAATACGGCGGCACCAATCCTCGGCACATGGGGGAGTGGGTGGACGAAGTGGCCACGCGGGCCGCGGCGCAGAATGAGCAGGTGCTGGAATTGATGGCGACGCCGCCGTTCGGCAGGATCAGCGCGGTGGCGAGCTCGCTGGTGTGGAGCGAGGACTTCGCAG
>JBGOTC010000051.1:0-12479 GCA_041476305.1 Terriglobia bacterium | reverse complement strand
GGTTCCAGACCGTTTTCGAATATGGGGGATTCGCCACGCTGGATTTGCGAGACTTTGGCGGCATCGGCATCGACGCAAACAACGTGGTGGCCCATTTCAGCAAGGCACACGCCGCTGACCAAGCCAACATAACCAGCGCCGATGACGGAAATTTTCATTAGGCCTCTTCCGCGATGCGATTGCCGCCGTACCACAGAAGAGAACGGCGCAGGCCTTCATCGAGGGCGATGCTGGGATGATAGCCGAGTTCCTTGCGCGCCTTCTCAATCACCGGGCAGCGCCGATTCGGATTATCCAGCAGATATTCCTTGTCCTGGCTTTCCCCGCGAACGACTTTTCCGCGGTACCCGAAGAGTTCGCGCCCCAAAGCGGCAAGTTTTTCGGCCAATTCGAGCATGGATATTTCCGGCTTTTCGACGCCGATGTTGTAGGCCTCGCCCGGACGCCCCTTAACGAGAATCTTGTAATAGCCGCAAATCGCATCAGCGACATAGCAAAACGTCCGCTTCGGCGAGCCATCGGAAAGCATGGTGATATCGCGGCCGTTGAGGATGTCGCGCGCATAATCGGGAAGGACGCGACGGTCGGTGATTTTCAGACCCGGCCCGTAATTGTTGAAGGGACGGGCGCTCCTGACCGGAACTCCGAACTGACCGGCGAAATTGACGCAGAGAGTCTCACCATACCGTTTGGCTTCGTCATAGCATGCGCGCGGACCGGTGCAGGAGACGTTTCCGCGATAAGTTTCCGGCGTGGGAATGTCCTGAGGCGGCGGATCACCATAAATTTCGCTGCTGGAATAGAAGAGAAAACTTTCAAATGGCTTTCCGGATTGCTTTTGGGAGCGCGCATATTCAAGAAGATTGCGCAGGCCGGTGACGTTCGCATCCATGGTGCCAATGGGATCTTTGCGGTAGTAAGTCGGCGAGGCGATGGAGGCGGCGTGAATGATGTATTGGAAATCGCCCATCGAAGCGGGCAAGGGCTTCACGAGGTCTTGGGTTTCCAATCGCAGGTTATGATTGTCACGCAGCCTCTTCAGCCACTCCGGCACGCCTCGTCCGTAATTGTCGAACACCGTGATGTGAATCGGATGTTTCGCCCGGGCGTGATTCCAATGGAGCGCAGATTGCACGAGATAGTGGCCGAGGAAGCCAGCCCCGCCGGTAATCAACAGATTTCGACCTTCCAGCGCCTTGAACTCTTCGCCTAAGTTGGCGCAAATGTATTCGAGGTCCTTTGTGACGACCTGATCTGCCGCCTCTCTATCAGAGAGACGTCCGGACTGTTGCGCCGCTTTCGTCGTGTCCATGGAGGATGTACCCTTATCTATCCAGTGCAATTTATTACAGGAGTTGCCATTCAGTCCAAGTCCTTCACCTGCGGAATCGGCGCCACGAAGCGACCGTCCCACTCCCGAGTGTAGGCGTGTTGCTGAGTGATTTCAGTCCTCAGATTCCAGGGAAGTATCAGGACATGATCCGGCCGGGAATCACGACCGTCCGCATCGCGGAGTGAAAAATCGCACTCCGAACGAAGCCGTTTTGGCTTTCGAAACTGTACCAAAAAACGAGGCCCTGACTGCTTAAATTAGCAGGGAGCACTACACATCCGGCAACTCCTCAATTCAGGTCAAATGGATGGCCCCTTGAGGCACAAAATGGCAAATAGTGGCAAAAGCCTTCCACTTTGATCGTAGAGGGAGTAATTTGGACCTACGTTCTTAACTCCGCTGTTGTGAGGATTCGGTACTCTGCTGAAATTGAATGAGTTACGATGCTGCCGTCCGAGAACGCCAGGCGGATCATGCTCCATTTTGGCAAGCCGCTTGCATTCTAGCCTTACTAGGACGACACGGAATTGGGGCATTCGTGGAGGTAGCCCTTCCAATCCCCAAGTTAGGCGCGCCTAGACAGTATCTCTGTAGCGCGGCAGAAATTCAGCCAAGCCTAGGGCTTGGACAATTGACGTCACTCGGGCCGGGAGAGAAAGGCATTCTAATACATTGGTTTTCACAGAAACTAAATTGATAGGTGCAATGGTAATTGACATTGAGCGGCACGAAGACTCCCGCGGTTTCTTCGCTCGCGGATTCTGCCAACGTGAATTCGAGGAGCACAAGCTAAGGCCGACCATCGCTCAAGCTAACATCGCGTTTAACCACAAAAAGGGAACTTTGCGCGGTATGCATTTTCAGTTTCCACCAGTTGCGGAAACGAAGTTGGTGCGCTGCACTCGTGGGGCAATTCTTGACATCATCGTGGACTTGCGTCCAGAGAGCCCGACGTACTTGGAACATGTGGCGGTTGAATTGAGCGAAGAAAACTCCCGTGCATTATATGTTCCGGAGCGGTTTGCCCATGGGTATCAAGTTTTGCGCGACAAGACAGAGACCACTTATCAGGCGGGCGAGTTTTATTCCCCTGAATTTGAGAGTGGACTGCTGTACAACGATTCGCGGCTTGCCCTTAAATGGCCGCTACCCGTAGAGATCATCTCAGAGAGAGATCAAGCCTGGAAACCCTTGGCTGTGCAGGAGCCCGAACTCAAGAAGAGAATGAGCCTGCCGAAATTGTCGACCTGATTGTTGATTCATCCCTACGAATTCCGGCAGTCTATGGTGAGCAAGTCAAATGATAATCGTTGACACCGCATTAAAGGCTCGTGAAAAGCAAGGCCAGCCCATTCGGGTCGCGCTCCTCGGTGCGGGATTCATGTCCCGCGGGCTTGCCAATCACATTGTAAATACAACTCCGGGTATGCGGTTGGTGGGTGTCTACAATCGCACAACGCAACGAGCATACGACCTTTGTAGTTATGCCGGGCTCGCGCGTGTGGAGTCGCCCAACACTCAATCGGAAGTGGATCTCGCGATTCGCGAGGGTAAGGTCGTGGCGACTGATAATGCATTCCTGCTGGCTCGCTCTTCAGAAGTGGACGTTTTGGTTGATGTCACTGGTTCTGTGGAGTTCGGGGCACGAGTGGCGATGGAAGCATTCCGGAATGGCAAGCATGTCGTGCTTCTAAATGCAGAAATTGATGCCACAATTGGCCCAATACTCCAGGTTTATGCGGAAAAACACGGAGTCATTCTCTCAGCGTGCGATGGAGACGAGCCGGGGATTCAAGTAAATCTCTACCGCTGGGTCAAAGGCCTTGGACTTACACCCCGGGTCATTGGGAATGTGAAGGGTTTGCAGGACCCCTACCGCAATCCCACGACCCAGAAGGGATTCGCGGAGAAGTGGGGACAGAATCCCGCAATGGTCACCAGTTTCGCCGATGGCTCAAAGCTCAGCTTTGAGCAGGCCATAGTCGCCAACGCGACAGGGTTTGTGGTGCGCTCGCGTGGTATGTCGAGGGGATTGGAATACAAGGATGATGTCACCAAAATTGGCCGGCTCTATGACATTGATGAATTGCGGAAGCTGGGTGGCGTGATTGACTACGTGGTTGGTACCCCGCTGACAAAAGTCTACTGTCTTGCTGAGCACCCCGATCCCAAACAGCAGCACTACCTCAGTTTTTACAAGATGGGCGACGGCCCACTCTACTCGTTTTTCATTCCATACCATTTGGTGCACTTCGAGGTGCCGTCCGCAATCGCGCGCGTGGTGTTGTTCGGGGACTCTCTCGCAAAACCGATTGGTGGACCGGTAGTCGAGGTGTGCTCCGTTGCCAAGCGTGACTTGCGTGCCGGAGAAGTTCTCGACGATTACGGCATGTACATGACTTACGGGGAGGCGGTGAATGCGGACGAGATGTGCAAGAACCGCTATTTGCCGGAGGGCTTGGTGGAGGGCTGCGTTCTTAAACGCGATCTTCAGAGGGATTCTGTCATTACGTACGACGATGTCACTCTTCCTCCCAACCGTTTAGGGGATCAATTGAGGGCGGAACAATATCGCCATTTTCGTGGTGAAACGTGGCTCGAGAATCTGGTTGGGGTGGATGCATAACAACGCATGCTGACGCGGAGGGTTTGCCGTGTGCCGTTCCCGGTGATGCTCCGACAAATGGGATAGAGTTCCTCGACGAGAGCGAACATCCGCGCTCCAACTGTCGTGGAGGTCCCTACCGGCTGAGTGGCATTGCTCATTTGATTCTGTCCACCAAGTTACCAGCGCAGGGACTGAATGGTCTAGCCGCACCTTTTCACGCTGTGAGCGAGTAATCAGCGCTCGAAATCAGCAGAATGGCAATTTGTATTGCGGGATGGCGGATTCAATTCAGGTCAACCAGCCGCACAAAATGCCGCCGCCCCCCGCTTAAACTGCCTTAAACTAAAGGCCGATGAATTTCCTCAACGCGGGTGATCGCCGGGTGGAGGGGTCTTAGCACTTTGTCGAGACAAAAATTCAGGTGAACATCACAGTCATCCTCTGCACGTACAACCGCTGCCAGAGTCTGCAGCGCACGCTGGAAAGCGTGGCAGCCTCGGTGTTGCCCAATTCCATCGAGTGGGAAGTGTTGGTGGTGGACAACAATTCTCAGGACCAGACGCGCGCCGCTGTTGAGGAATTCAGCAGGCGGTATCCTGGCCGATTCCGCTATTTATTCGAGGGCAAAGCGGGAAAGTCCTACGCGCTGAACGCGGGAATTCGGGCCGCGCAAGGCGATATCTTGGCATTCACGGATGACGATGTGACGGTGGACCGCGCGTGGCTCCAGAACCTGACTTCACCCCTGAAGGACGGCCAATGGGCCGGTGTGGGCGGGCGCGTCATTCTGCAATGGCCGGATACGATTCCGCGGTGGCTCTCGAAGGATGGGCCGTACGCCACGCAGTGCTTCCCTGGCTTTGATGCGGGTGAAAACGCCAAAGAACTTAACTGGCCTCCGGTTGGCACGAATATGGCCTTCCGAAAATCGGTGGTTGAAAAAAACGGCGGCTTCCGCACGGATCTGGGACCGAGCCCCAATCGCGAAATTCCGCAATGCGGCGAGGACACGGAATTTGGCCGGCGGTTGATGTCCAGCGGAAAGCGCCTGCGCTATGAACCTCTTGCTGTGGTAGTTCATCCGGTGCCGGAGAACCTGATCAACAAGAAATTCATACTCACGCGGCGGTTCGACAAGGGCCGCGCGGCGGCGCGGCAATTCCAGATTGAACGAGGGCCCCTGATCTTCGGCCTGGCCGCGCGAGCGGCGCGATGGATGATGTCGGTCAACCCGGAGGTGAGGTTTGGGCGCAGGCTGGTGGTCTGGGAGAAGGCCGGGACCGCGGCAGAATTGCGCCGCCGGTCGCAAGCGGCAAGAAGGAAGAGAGCAAAAGACGTCGCAGCCATCAGGCAAGACCGAGCGAACCACCTAGGTCTCAAAGCCGGGGAGTGGGTGGAGGTGCGGACGGCGGAGGAGATCCTGGCGACGCTGGATAAACGCGGACAGCTGGGGAATCTGCCGTTCATGCCGGAGATGCTGCAATACTGCGGGGAGAAGTTTCGTGTGTACAAGCGGGCGGACAAAACTTGCGACAATATCGAGCCCTGGAGCATCCGAAGGATGACGAATGCCGTCCACCTTGAAGGTGTGCGGTGTGATGGCGAAGGTCACTCCGGATGCGAGGCGGGATGCCTGATCTTCTGGAAAGAGGCATGGCTCAAGCGCATCAAGCAGGACGTTGTTGCGCTTGAAAGCCTGCAACCAACCAAGAAAACCCAGGCCGCAGAAAACCGGCTTTTCACGGTGGCAAATCTCCTGGACGCGAGCACTCGCATTGACGAAAACGGAGAGGCGCTCTACGTCTGCCAGGCCACAGAGTTGCTGAATTTTACCTCGTACATGAGTGCGTGGGATCCGCGGCAGTATATCCGCGACCTGCGGTCAGGAAACCTCGCGTCAGGGATTGCGCAGGATTCGCGATCGCACCGGGCGCTGGAAACTCTGCTGGGGGTCCTGGAGATCGTTCGCGCCGTGACAATCGGATTCTTCAACACCGTCCAGGAGAAGCGCCACTGGCGACCGACATATCCGTTCATCGAGGGGTCAGCAAAAAAGACGCCGATGGAGGTGCTGGACCTTCAACCCGGCGAACTTGTTGAGGTGCGCAGCAAAGAGGAGATCATGGCGACCCTGGACAAGCAAAACCGCAACCGCGGCCTGCTGTTTGATGGCGCCATGCTGACCTACTGCGGGGGCATCTACAAAGTATTGCGAAGGGTCTACCGGATGGTGGATGAGAAGACCGGGAGGATGATGGAGATGAAGAATCCCTGCATCGTCCTGGAAGGAGTGATCTGCAGGGGGGATTACCACCGTTTGTGCCCGAAAGCGAGCTATCCCTATTGGCGCGAGATCTGGCTCAAGAGGACAATTGAGGCCACAGCGCCGCCGGCTGCGGAGAGAATTGCCCAGACTAGGGACAATTCTTAAGCAAGCAGCAGGCCTGGTTCCCGCCTGTTCGACCACCGGGATGAATGAAACTGGTAGGGGCGGTGGGGATCGAACCCACGACCAACGGCTTAAAAGGCCGCTGCTCTACCACTGAGCTACGCCCCTGACGCGGCCCACATATCTTACACGAAAAGTATTTTGGTCACATTGAAGGGGCAAATCGAGGACTCTTTCATGGTCCCTCATGCAATGTCCCGGAATTCTTTGTTTCACACAACGGCACAGGATGGGAGGGCAGGCTGCGATTGCAGTTTGCGACTTGATAGAATCCATTTTCCATGGCAATCACATCCACTAACGCTTGTCACATCCGGGCGGTGACTTCGTGCGTGCCGAGCCGGAATTTTGACAACCTGCACGAAGCCACAGCGTTTACCGCAGATGAAGTAGATAAGGTGGTGAAACTGGCAGGGGTGAAGACGCGGCGGATGGCCAGCGACAGCGAATGCAGCAGCGACCTTTGCGTAGCGGCGGCCGAGGACGTGATGAAGACGCTCGGGTGGGCGCCGGCGTCCGTGGACGCGCTGATTATGGTTACGCAGACGCCGGACTACCTGCTGCCGTCCACGGCCTGCGTGGTGCAGCAGCGACTGGGGCTATCCGACGGATGCGCAGCGTTCGATGTGGGATTGGGTTGTTCGGGCTATCCCTACGGACTCTGGCTCGCAGCCATGATGCTGCAGAACGACGGCTTCCAGCGCGTGTTGGTGCTTCATGGAGAGACACCCACGCGGTTTTGCGACAAGAATGACCGCACCGTGGCCTTGCTGTTTGGCGATGCGGGCTCGGCCACTGCGGTGGAAAGAAAGAAAATGGAGGGAAAGTCGAGCGAACGGTGGTGGTTCTGCCTGCACACCGATGGAGCGGGCGCAAATGACCTGATCCTACGCGGCGGCGGGTTCCGCAACCGCTTTCCCTCCGACCCGAGAGATTCCTGGGTGTACATGAACGGGGCCAACGTATTCAACTTCACAATCCGGAGAGTGCCGGCGCTGATTGAAGAGTCGCTGAGCGCCGCCGGATTGACGCAAGAGCAGCTGGACTACATTATTTTTCATCAGTCCAACAGCTACATTATCCGGCACCTAATCAAGAAGGCCGGCGTCCCCGTGGAAAAAGCTCCCATGACGATTGGGGAGTTCGGCAGTTCGGGCGGGCCCTCTGTTCCGCTGACGATGACCTGCGGGAAGTTGGCGCGGCCAGACGGACGGCCGCTCAAGCTGCTCTTGCTGGGTTATGGCGTCGGGCTCTCCTGGGGATCAGCCCTACTGGATTTGGAGCCCAATGCTGTGTTAAATCACATCACACTGAAACCGTCAGAAGGTGCTGTTTGACTCCCGACAAGTCTGAACGCCGAAAGCATGCAGATCATCCGTGAAGGCGCGCGGGCATTAACGAATGAAGAGACTTGACATCCCATATGGCCCGCTCGTCAAGTTTGTCATCATAAAACTCAATTCATCGAGGTAAGACCGCAATGGTGAATCAGGAGCAAGCGCTCGATTGGCTGGCAAAAGTGTTTCAAGAACCGAGGGAAAAGATCACTCCTGAGACGCCGCGGGAGGCGATCGGCAGTTGGGATTCGCTCGGGGTGTTGATGCTGATGGCGGAACTGGATGAGCAGTTCAAAATCATTCTCACGGACCAGGAAATGCAGGCCATGAAAAAAGTGGGGGATGTGTTGACCCTGTTGCGCGAGCGCGGGCAACTCAGCTAGGAGTTTGCTTGCGTTTCATCCTTGTGGACGAAATCCTTGAATTGGAACCCGGCCGGCGCATCAAGGCGCTGAAGGCGGTTTCCCGCGACGAAGACTACTTCCAGGACCATTTTCCGGGGTTCCCCGTCGTTCCGGGAGTGCTCTTGACCGAGATGATGGCGCAGGCCGCGGGGAAATGCCTAGAAGCGGAAGACCATCAGCGCGGCCGGCCCATGCTGGCAAAGATTAGCGAAGCCAGTTTCCGTGACTGGATGCGGCCGGGAGAGACAGCCACCATTCATGCAGAGGTGAAGAATAGCCGGCAGGCATTTGCGACGGTGAATTGCCGCATCGAAGTGGAGGAACGGAAACTCTGTTCCGCGGAATTATTCTTCACCTTCATCCCGCATGACAAGTTTGCGCCCGGCTACCGGGACGAAGTGCTGGAGCGATTCCTGAAAAAGACGGCGACGGGGGGAACCGGGAGCGGGGCCTGAGCAGAGTCCCCGCGAAAAGAGATTCGGAGATTGATGGTGCGCATTGAGGTGTGACATGGGCGACATGTTTTCTCTTAAGGGTAAAAAGATTCTGGTGACGGGCGGGACGCGCGGCGTCGGCCGGGCGATTTCGCTTCATTTCGCGCGCGCGGGAGCGACAGTGATTGCCAACTACGTCCGTGATGCGGCCGCCGCTGAAAAACTCCAAGCGGAGGCGCAGGCCGCCGGCACAGCCATCGAGACCTGCCGGGCGGACTTGACGCATGAAAAAGGGATGGAAAACCTGATGGAGTTCCTGGGAGCGCACTTTCCAACACTCTCAGGGATGGTGCATTGCGCAGCAACCGGGGTACACCGGAAATTTGGGGAATTGACTCTGCGGCACTTTGACTGGACTTACGCGCTGAACGTGCGGGCATTTTTTGATCTGGTGCACCGATTGCTGGACAGGTTTGAAAAGGGCGCAAACATTTTGGCGGTGTCGTCGGATGGAGCCACGCGCGCGGTGCCATACTACAGTCTGATCGGGTCGTCGAAAGGCGCACTGGAGGCGCTGGTGCGGCATCTGGCCGTAGAGCTGGCCCCACGCGGGATCCGGGTAAACATCATCGCTCCGGGCGCGGTGATGACGGATGCCTGGAATGCCATGCCAGACAAGGAGAAGCGGCTGGCGCAAGCGATCGAGCGCGCCCCGCTGGGCCGTCTGGTGACGCTGGAAGAAGTGGCGGCGGCCGCGCAGTTTCTTTGCTCGGATGCAGCGGCCGGAATCGTGGGACAAACCCTTGTGGTTGACGGCGGGATGCGGATTCTGGTTTAAGGTATCAATAGTATTTGGCGGCCCCACCGGTTCGGGATAAGATGCCTGTTCTTTTAGACGATTATTCATAAAAGGCTGGACTAATGCTGACAGACGTTGCGCGGATTCCCATCAAGGAAATCGTGTTGTTTGGTTTCCTCCCTTCCCCGCTGAAGAAAATGGTGTACCGGATGCGCGGGTACCGCATCGGGCGCGGCGTTTCGTTCGGACTGGGGTCTGTTGTGATCGGCAAAGATGTGGAAATCGGCGAAAACACTTCCATCAGCTTCCTCACCATCATTCGCGGGAAGAAGATCCGGCTGGGAGCGCATGTCCAGATCGGGGCGATGACCTTCATGGATACGCCGAACCTGGAGCTGGGTGAAGGGACAAAAATTAACGAACAGGTTTATGTGGGGGGACTGCAATTCCCGGATTCGGCGCTGATTGTCGGACGCAACTGCCAGATCATGCAGATGACATTCATCAACCCCACGCGGTCCATTACCATTGGCGACGACACCGGGATTGGGGGAGATTGCCTGCTCTTCGGACATTCCTCGTGGCTGAGCAAGTTCGAAGGCTACCCAGTGGAATTTGACTCCATCGAGATTGGAAAGAGCGTGTCGCTGGCGTGGAGAGTGTTCGTGCTCCCGGGGACGCAAATCGGTGAGGGCGCGGTGATCGGGGCCAACTCACTGGTGCGCGGAAAGGTGCCGCCGCGGTGCCTGGCAGTGGGATTCCCGGCGCGGGTGGTTTCGCAGGCGCCGCAATTTCCCCGGGACATCAGCGGAACAGAGAAATCAGAGATCCTGAAAGAGATTGTCGCGGAGATGATGATGTTTCTGGGCGGGTCGGGATTCCCCTGCCGGCTTGAGAAAAATATTATCGAAGTTCAAGCGGTGAAGCGCCGGTGGTTCTTCCGCTCGCACAAGGTGTGGAGATGCCTGGTGGCTCATGAATCAATTCCTGGGGGCGGGGCGAGCGGCGTGGATGTGGTCCTCAGCTTGAGTGAAGTATCGCGGGAGCGGCGCGAGGAGATTTCACGGAACCAGCAGATGTGGATCGACCTGGAGAAAAAAGAGCGATCCAAATTCGGGAACGACCTGGGCGAGGAAATTGCGCAGTATTTGAGGCGCTACGGCGTTCGACTATCGCGGATGTAGGGCACGCAAGCCACAGAGAAGTTTCTTGCAGTGAAAACCCCGAGTGATTCTAGTGGTCGACCTCCTTGACAGGTTCGGCCAGCATCGGACCGGCGTGCAAGTAGCGCGTGGCCTTCCTTTTTGAATCGATCATGTCGTAGAGGCGCGAGACCTGCTGGGCGGTGAGGCCGACGGCGGGCGCTACCACGGCCGGAGGCACGCCAGTGTTCTTGCCAAGCAGGCAGAGATCGAATTTCTCCAGAGAAACTGAAAAGTAAAACTCCTCCTGCGACTGCGCGAGGGAGTAAGTGTCCGTGGTGGGACGCCGGTTCAGGATTTCCCCGGGGACTCCCAAGAACGCAGCGAGTTCATAGACCTGCGATTTATAAAGGTGAGCGATGGGCTTGAGGTCCGCCAAACCGTCGCCACCCTTCACGAAGAAACCCTGGTCATATTCGAGGCGGTTCGGAGTGCCGATGACGGCGTACTGCAAGCGGTCAGCATGGTAATAATCGAGCATGCGGCGCGTGCGCTGCTTGAAATTCGTGGCGGCGACGATGCCGAGAGAGGCATCCTTGGGAAGAATTTCCTTGAACTGTTTCCCGTCAGGCGAGAGCGCTACGACGGAATAGAGCGGGTAGCCCGGATGATTGAGCAGGTCGGGGAGAACAATCTTGGATTTCCAGCCGGCTCCATAGCCGGGAATGACCTGGCGAATGGCTTCATCCCGCCGGCGATAACAACCGGCGGCTTCAAGGATCGGGGCTATGTCTTCCACGACGGCGGGGATACCGAAGGCGCCGGCCAGGAGCCGGCCGAGGCGCAAACTTTCGGGATCGGAATCGGCTTCGGGCATGAAGATGCCAAGGACGCGTTCCTTGCCCAGCGCTCGCGCGCAGAGGGCGCCGCAGACACTGCTATCAATTCCACCGGAAAGGCCGACGACGGCGCCGCGGCGGCGGAGGTGGTCACCGATAATATTGCGGATGGCGGCCTCGATTTGGGCCGCGACTTTCGCACAATCCATTTTGAGAAGATCGCTTGAAAAGCCGGTCTGCGAACTCATTTTTCTCCCCTCAAGGCTCTCCTGCTGACCTTTCCGGTTTCAGTGGTGGGCAGGGATTCGCGAAATTCAACAATCCGGGGGACCATGAAGTCCTCCAAGTGTTCGGAACAATAGGCCATCACCTGTTGCGCGGTCATTTGGGAGCCGGCAGCGAGTTCCAAGACCGCTTTGATGGTGATCCCCATGATTGGATCCGGGACGCCGACGACGGCAGCAGCCACTACACCCGGAATGTGACAGAGCACGTCTTCAATTTCCTTGGGCCCGACGCGCTGCCCGCCGACCTTGATTATGTCGTCTTTGCGGCTGACATAATAGAGAAAGCCTTCGGCATCCATGCGAAAGATATCGCCAGAGTACAAGAATGTCTTACCCGGGATGGGACCGGTGCGAAGGGCCTTCGCTGTCGCATCAGGGTCCTCCCAATACCCGCGCATGACGCTGGGGCCGCGCAGGACCAATTCTCCGAGTTCTCCCCGCGGGAGTTCCCTTCCGTGATCATCGACAATGAACACTTCACAGTTGGGCATGGCCTTGCCGACAGAATCCGGGCGGAGATCCACCTCGGAGGGAGCGAGGAAAGAGGTGCGGATGCACTCGGTTTGGCCATACATCAAGAAGAGTTTCACGTGCGGGAGCAAACGGCGCAGGCGGCGCGTGTGCTCCACCGGGAGGGCCGCGCCGGCGTTGGTGATGTAGCGAAGGCTGGAGAAATCATACTTGGTCAAATCCATCTGAAGAAGAATTGCGGCAACGGTGGGGACAATGGCAATTCCGGAAACGCGCTCCAGGCCGATTTTTTCAAGAACCAGATGGGGGAAAGCCATGGAACGCTCGAGGATCACGGTGCCGCCGGAGAAGAAGGTCATCAGGACCTGATAGAGGC
>JBGOTC010000050.1:0-12546 GCA_041476305.1 Terriglobia bacterium | reverse complement strand
TGTCCGGGGAAATCTGATTCATGACAGCATCGTATTCCGCGAGGGCAGCTCCAATGACACCTGCTATGCCGCCCAAGGCGGCTTCCGTTAAACCTCGGAAACCATCCAAGGTTTGCTCCACGTGTTCTAGGTACGCATCCACTTCCCCGCGAATTGACCCGTTACTTGAAAGCATCGTGCGCTTTCCCGCGACCCAATCCGCTAAGCCCTCTATTTGCCGCTTGAGAACCATTATGCCACTTGCGATCTGAACTCCGTGGTCGCGCATGCTCTGACTATAGCTTTCATCCGCATAGATCTTTGTGATTAAGAACGAGCCAACGCCCGAGGCTGCGGTGAGCAAGAAAGCCTCCAAGGCCGCCTCGCGGGGACTCTGTTCCTTATTTGTCGCAATCAGCCAAATCATCGCTGAAATGATTACGACCATAAGTACTGTCAACAGGATGCTAAGCCAGTGTTCTCTCAGAAAACTCTTATCTTTGTCGGCCATTGCGATGATCCTCCAACGCCTAGCAATATGCTCGGAACAAGAAAACTCCCGGGATAGTTCTCAAAATGGGGGACGAGGGCTCATGATGCGTACTATGTCCTCCATCGTCAAGTTCTTTCTCAATAAGACAGCTAGAGGGGAAACGTTCTTATACAAGCAGAGAGCTACAGAACCTCCCAACCCAAAGTCAAGCGTCGAGGCATATTACACTTAGAAACGGAGAGGCGGGTGAGTGGTTGAACCCCGAGATCTTGAAAGCAGAAATAGCTGTTTTGCTATCTGACACAAAATTTAACTAAATCCCTTTGCCAGCCGTCAGATAGCACGAAATTCCATATTCTGGAGTTAGCTGATTTTGGTCTGTTTTGTGTCATGTTTAGTGACAATTTCGTGACAGTTGTTAGATTTCGGCATCTAGCGCACATGAGTGTCACGTGCCAAAGCTCGGAGCATAGAGGAGGTGACGTGGCATACGTTGCGTCATACCTTTGCTTCCCGGCTTTTGGATCGAGGCGTTGAGATCATGACAGTCAAAGAACTGCTCGGACACTCGACTGTCACAGTCACAATGCGTTACACGCATACAAATCTCGATTCCAAGAGGGCGGCAGTGGGAAAGCTTGGCGGTGTCCGTGACAATTTCGTGACAGTCCGCACCAACTTGCAGCAATCGAAACCAAAAGTGTCACCAAACCCACAGCTAAGTGTTGTGGCAGGTTACAATTGGAAACGGAGAGGTGGGTGAGTGGTTGAAACCGGCGGTCTTGAAAACCGTTAGGCCCGAAAGGGTCTCGGGGGTTCGAATCCCCCCCTCTCCGCCATGTGCCGCGCTTCGCTCCGCAGCGCTGAAAACCAAGAAACGCGAACCACAAATGTGACAGTTGTCACAGTCCTCAAATATTCCGGCAGGGAAACACTAGTACCAACGATTCATTGGGCCGCGCGAGTCCATCGCCCACAATCTGTGCGGGGCATCCCTTCATGTCAACGCTGCGTGGGAAAACTGTCCTATGGATCATCAGCATCGCCTTCGTCGGCTGCTACGCCGGAGTGTCGCTGGTGGCTCGCCCGGGTTTGCGGCTGACGGAATTCAGCGACATCGCCCTGTGCCTGGTGCTGCTCTTCACGAATGCGGGGCTGCTGTCCAACGCGGCGTCGCCGGACTGGCGGAGGAACGGGTTCTGGATGTTGCTGGCGACGGGCTGCGGGATGTGGCTCCTGGGGCAATTGCTGTGGACATACTTCGAGGTCCACTATCACCAGTCACTGCAAGATCCGTTCTTGGGTGACATTGTATTTTTCCTGCACACAGTTCCGTTGTTGGGCGCGCTGGCGCTGCGGCCGCACGAGGCGCGGGCGGACCACAATCTACGATTCCGGCATGTGGATTTTCTGCTGCTGTTTTCCTGGTGGGTTTACCTCTACATGTTCGTGGTGATCCCGTGGCAATACGTGGTGACGGACGCGGGACAATACGCCATCAGCTACAGCCGGCTTTACGGGGTGGAGAACGCGACGCTGGTTTCCGCACTGGCCTATCTTGTTGTGCGAACGCCGGGGGCGTGGAAAAAAGTCTACGCGCATCTGCTGGGAGCGGCGTCGCTCTTCGGTTTGGGCGCGGTTTTGACCTTCCGGGCGATTGACCAGGGCAATTATTATCCGGGCGGGATCCATGACATACCACTGGTCGCGTCATTCGTATGGTTCGGGGTAGCGGGACTAATCGCCGGGCGCATTTGCCCGCCGGCGGGAACCACTCCCGCGGAGCCGGACGCGGCATCGGCGGAAATGCCGTCGGAAAATAAGTGGCCGGCGCGGCTGGCGAGAACCGCAGCGCTTTCATTGCCGGCGCTGGCAATCTGGTCGCAATTTGTGAGCACCGCTCCTCCGGACGTGCAACGGTTCCGGTTGATTGCGTCGCTGGTCGGGATGACAGTTCTCACTTCGCTGGTTTTCCTGCGCCACCGCCTGGTGGACAAGGACCGGCTGCGGCTCCTGTGGGAATCCAAGGCGGCGCTGGCCAATTTAAAGCGCATCCAGAGCCAATTCATCCAGGCGGAGAAATTGGCTTCCCTGGGGCAGCTGGTTGCCGGAGCGGCGCACGAAATCAACAACCCGCTGGCGGCCATCCTGGGATACTCCGAAGTGCTGGCCGGAGAAAATGCCACGCCGGAGCGCAGCCGGGCGGTGGCCGAAAAAATCCTTGCGCAGGCGCGGCGAACGAAGGAAGTTGTCAGCAAGCTGCTGAGCTTCGCAAACCCCCAGCCCGCGGACCGCACGCTGGTGGACATCAACAGCATCATCGCGAGCGCCGTGGAGCTGCGCAGGCTGGACCTGCTGGACAAGAAAATCCGCATCGAGGTGGAAAGCGAGACGCACCTGCCGGGAGTGCGCGGCGACGCCAGCCAATTGCTGCAAGTGTTCTTCAACATCATCAGCAACGCAGTGGACGCAATGGATGAGGTCGGCGGCGGAATCCTGACGGTGCGGACGGCGCGCGATCACGCCAATGTGGTGATCGAATTCTCCGACACCGGACCCGGGGTGCACGATCCAGAAGCAGTGTTTGATCCCTTCTACACCACCAAACCCGTCGGTAAGGGAACCGGGCTCGGCCTATCGATCTGTTATGGGCTTGTGAAGGAGCACAAGGGGAAGATCACCTGCTTCAACCGGGCGGAAGGGGGAGCAACCTTCCGAATTGAGTTGCCGGCGTTGCTGGCGCTCTTCCCCACGCGCGATTCCTCGACGCCCCATTCGGCGGTATCCGCGAGATTGACGTAGGCTTCTCCGTTCTTCATTCGTAGCTGCAAATCAATCCAAAAACTGGGATAGAATGCGCCGGAAACAGGGCGTGGCCAGCAGGTTCACTTTGCCCGAAAGGCGGCCTTGATGCGATCCACCCATTCGCTCCCGCGGGTTCTGTCTGTCTTCTTGATGAGCGCTTCGCTCGCGGCAGCGCCACTGCTTGCAGCAGGACAAAGGACGACGCCGAAGGACACTGCCAAACCAGCGGGCACAACCTCCGTGGAACCGGCGGGTGTGGAAACGAAATATGAGTTGAATGCGGGGGACCTGGAAGTTTACCTGGATGGACTGCTGCCACCCCTGATGCAAAACAACGACGTGGCGGGCGCGGTGGTGATGATTGTTAAAGACGGCAAAGTCTTTTATTCGCGCGGTTTTGGTTACGCGGATGTGAAGACCAAGAGACCTGTTTCCGTGGACGACACGCTGTTCCGGCCGGGGAGCGTCTCAAAACTCTTCACCTGCACTGCGGTGATGCAACTGGTGGAACAGGGCAAACTGGATCTGGACCGCGACGTCAACGAATACATTGATTTCAAGATCCCGGCAACCTACAGCCAGCCGGTGACGCTGCGGCGCATCATGACCCACACGGCGGGATTTGAGGAATGGGGCAAGGACCTGTTCGTGCCGGCCGCCTCTGATCTGGAACCGTTGGAAGCCGCGCTCAAAGCGCACCTTCCGGAGCGCATCTTCGCTCCCGGCGAAATGCCGGCGTATTCCAATTACGCGATGGCGCTGGCGGGCTACATTGTGCAGCGCGTGTCCGGAGAGAAGTTCGAGGACTATATCCAGAAACACATCTATCAGCCACTGGGGATGAGCCATGCGACATTCCTGCAGCCTCTGCCCGCCGAGCTTCAGCCGCTGATGTCCACGGGATATGGCGCGGCGAGCAACGGCGCGCGGGGGTTTGAGTTTGTGAACGCACCGCCCGCGGGGAGCATGTCCGTTTCGGCGGGCGACATCGCGAAATTCATGATCGCGCACCTGCAGGAAGGGCGCTACGGCGACGCGCAAATCCTGCGGCCGGAGACTGCCCGGCTGATGCATTCACGGGCGTATGGTCCGGTGCCGGAGTTAAACGGGATGGACCTGGCGTTTTTCCAGGAGAATCAGAACGGGCACAGCATCATCGGTCACGGCGGCGACACGCGATGGTTCCACAGCCACCTCTCTCTAATTCTGGACTCCAACGTGGGATTTTTTATTTCGTTGAACAGCGCGGGGCGCGGGGCCATCAATATCCGCAAGCTGGTGTGGGACAAATTTCTGGACCGCTATTTTCCCGGCGCGCCGCCGCTGCCCCCGGCAACAGCCACAGCGAACGAGGATGCGAAGGCGGTCAGCGGGTTCTACCTCACGAGCCGGCGCGGCGAAACGACCATTGCGAAACAGGGCGCAATCCTGAGCGAGGCGCAGTTTGTGCCGCAGGGCGACGGAACCATCATGGCTTCGCAAATTAACGGGTTGAACGGCCAGCCCAAGCGGTGGCGAGAAATCGCGCCGCTGGTGTATCGCGATGTGGCCAGCCAGGACATGATTGCGTTCGTGCGTCAGCCGGACGGGCGGTATTACATTTTCAGTTCCGGCGCGGCGTCGGGTTTTCAGCGGGCACCATTTACAGAGAGCTCGGATTTCTACACGTGGCTGCGATATTTCACGATCGGAGTTTTCGTGCTGGTACTTGTCTTGTGGCCCGTCTCGGCGCTGGTGCGGCGGCATTACAAGCAACTGCTCGACCGCACGGGAATGGGACTGCGATTGCATACGCGGGTACGCCTGGTGTGCATGATTGATTCCGCGGCGCTGATCGGCTGGTATTACTATTTCAATGCGCTGGGACCGGGGAACCCGAACCGCAACCTGGATTGGGCGCTGAATGTGCTGCATGTGGTTGGCTGGGTCGGCGCGATTGGAACGGTTCTGGTGGTGGCGAATGCGCTCGCCTCGTGGATCTCACCAAGCCGGTGGAAGCTGAGCCGGTTAGGCGACACACTGATGGCGCTCGGGTGCATCGGGTTCGTGTGGGGGGCGCATCTCTGCAACTTCCTGCGATTCGGAACAAAGTTCTGACACTGCGGGAAAGAAAAACGGCTCGCGTGGCCGGCGACTTCACCGGAAACACGCGAGCCGTTTGACTCAGCGCGCGCAAGGCGAGCGCACGTGTAATCGCGCGGATTTACTTGGTGGCGCTCATAAGTTCCACGTCAAAAATCAGGATGGTATCTGGAGGAACTGCACCCGGATAGCCCTGATGTCCGTAAGCCATCTCGGGAGGGATTTTCAACTGGCGCTTGCCGCCAACCTTCATACCAACGATGCCTTCATCCCATCCCTTAATTACGTCTCCGCCTCCCAATTTGAGGGAGTATGGTTCGCCCCCGATGGAGCTGTCAAATTTCTTCCCATTCGTGAACCATCCGGTGTAATGCATCTTTACCATCATTCCCTTCACGGCTTCCGGACCCGTGCCGACTTTGATATCCCAATAGCTGACGCCGCCGGGAGTCTTTTTCGGCTCCCCGGTGACTTTAGTGGGAGCGCTGGTGTCGGGCTTGCCGCCCTGCCCGAGCATCGCGAGGGATGCCAACGCGATCACGGAAGTGAAGAACAATTGTTTCAGCATTTCTCCTCCTGAGAATTGGTCTGGCCGAACGCGAGCGGATTCGCGCTCAACATGATATTCAAGATCAGCGTCGAGCGTATCATTTTCAGGGGCGTTGCGCTTGCCGGGCTCATGGTGATGGAGCGCACAAGTTGCTTTCGGCGCGAGAATCAGGCGATAGTGGCTGATTCCTATTGGAGGAGTAATGTCGCAGCAAGCTATTGTCACTGAAGGGCTTTCCCGCAGGTTCGGCGCATTGGTCGCGGTGGACAATGTGGACCTGCGTGTGGAGGCCGGGCAGTTCTTCGGATTTCTGGGACCGAACGGCGCGGGAAAATCCACGACCATCCGGATGCTGACGGGGCTCCTGGCACCGTCTTCCGGGCGGATGGAACTGCTGGGCCTCGATTTTGAAAAGAACGCGATTGAGGTGAAGCGCCAGATCGGCGTGGTGCCGGAAGGCCTGGCGCTTTTTGACCGGCTGACCGGAGGCGAATACCTGAATTTTGTGGGGCGCATGTACGGCCTGGACCGCACAACGGCGGCGCAGCGAACCCTGGACCTGCTGGATTTCATGGACCTGGCCGACCGGACGAAAACGCTGATCGTGGATTATTCGCACGGCATGAAGAAGAAACTGGCGCTGGCCGCGGCGGTGATCCACGGGCCAAGAATCCTTTTCCTGGATGAACCATTTGAGGGCGTGGACGCCATCGCGGCGGGCACTTTGAAAACAATGTTGCACAACATGACGGCGCGCGGGGCGACGATCTTCCTGACGTCGCATGTGCTGGAAATTGTGGAGCGGCTGTGCAGCCACGTGGCCATCATCAACAAGGGGCACATCATCGCAAGCGGCTCGCTCGACGAGTTGCGAGCGGGCGTGGCCGCCGCAGCGCATCCGGATGCGGTGCTCAGCGCAGGAGACAAGAAGCTCACGCTGGAAGAGATTTTTCTGGCGGTCGTGGGACACGAAGGCGCGGTACGGAAATCGGAGGATGAGCTGGCGTGGCTGAGGTAACGCACAAGATGAGCCTGACGCAGCAACTGCTGCTGGTGATGCGGGTGCGCTGGCTGACGTTCCGCAACGGACTGCGGAGCCAATCGGAAAAGATGCACTTCGTGGGGACCGTGGTCATCAGCCTGGTATTTGTGCTGATGTCGCTCGGCGTGGGATTTGGGATCGGTTTCGGGTCCTACCAGCTTGCCAAGACAGACGGATGGGCCGCGATTTCCCTGATCCTCTGGGGCATCTTTTTTTTCTGGCAGGTGCTTCCCGTGCTGGCGTCGCAAACGGGCGGCGGATTTGACGGGCGAAATCTGCTGCGGTTTCCGCTGCGATTTTCCGCCTTCCTGATGATGAGCACGGCCTACGGCCTGGCCGATCCCTTCACATTGACGGGGATTTTCTGGCACATGGTGATGTTCACAGGCATCTCCATGGCGCGGCCGGAACTTGCCGGGTGGGCGGCGCTGGCGCTGGGCTTGTCCATCCTGACGAACCTGATGTTCAACCGCATGCTGGCCTCGTGGCTGGAACGAGTGCTGGCGAAGCGGCGGACGCGGGAGATATTCACGGCCATATTTATCTTCCTCATCGTCGGCGTGCAATTCTCGGGGGTCATCGTGAACCGCTGGGGGCAGTCCCTCCGGCGCCTCGGGGACGGCACGTCAACGATCTGGCGGCTCCTGCCCCCGGGGGTGGCGGGGCTTTCACTGGAACACGCCGGGCGCGGCGCGGCGGGCACGGCGCTGCTCACCACTGGCTTACTGGGAGTTTACGCGGCGGCGTTCTGCGGATTCTTTGCCATCCGTGTGCACGCGCAGTTCACGGGAGAGGACCTGGGGGAAAGCGCCGCGCCCACGCCGCGCAAACCCACCGCCGTGAAGCGGGCGGCAGTGGCCACCGCCCCCGCGCGCCCGGGAGTTGGGTATGCAAACAGCTTTGCGGGACTGGTGAGCGCGCCCGTCGCAGCCATTTTTGTAAAGGAGGTGCGCTACTTTTACCGCAACACCATGCTGATGTTGAACCTCTTCCTTCCGATCATCCTGATCGCGGTGTTTACGCTGATGCCGACGGAGTCTCGCCATGGAGGCAGGTCACCCTTCGGCAGCATCGGATCCAGCAACTTCCTCTATCCCGGCGCGGCGGCCTACTTCGTGCTGCTGATCATGCAGTTTTGCCCGAACAACATGGCCTACGATGGGCGCGGCGTGGAAAGATTGTTCCTGGCGCCGGTGGATTTCCGAAATGTGATGAAGGGCAAGAACCTTTTCCATGGGATGTTGCTGGGAATTGAAGCGCTGCTGGCACTGGCGATGTTGACAGTGCTGGGACACCCGCCACGGCCACTGATTCTTTTTTCAACCTGGGCGGCGCTTCCCTTCGCTGCATTCGTCCATTTCGCGGTGGGAAACTGGCTGTCACTGCAATACCCGCGCCGGTTCGAGTTCGGGATACGGAGGCAGCGCCCTTCGGGAATGACCATGGCCATCAATTTTGGACTGAACATCGCGACGATGTCCGTGCTGGGGTTGACGGCGGCCGTTTGCGTGTGGCTGGCGGGGCTTTGGCTTCTGCCCGTTGTGTACGCGACGATCAGTATTGCGGGGTACGCGATGTACCGCGCATCGCTCGACGGGGTCTCGAAGCAGGCGCTTGCGCAGCGCGATGTCCTGATCGAACAACTCGCAAAGTAGCGCGAACAGTCCTGCAGCAAGTCCGCGAAACACTCCACGAAACGCAAGATTGCCGCCAGGCGTCCTTCAGGTTGCAGCCCGGGGCGGATGCGGTTGCCAGGTTTCACGGGAAGGGATAGAGTCGCGCGGCGCGTCGCGAGCGCGCCATCGAAGCCTCTTAATTTCAGCAAGCCGAGGAGTGGTCCATGAAATTGCGTATTGTTGCGTGTGTCGCTGTGCTGGCGGGATTCGCGGGCGGACCTTCGTCGAATGCCGCGCAGGACCTTCGGGCGGACCTCTCCAAATTTGTGGAGACCGCCGCGGTGCCGGGCTATGAACAGGCGCTCGGAAAAGAGATCCGCGCGAGACTGGCGAAATGGAAGCCACAGACGGACACGCTGGGCAACGTGATTGTGGTGATTGGAAGCGGGGCTCCGAATCGGCTGATAGCGACGCCGATGGACGAGCCGGGCTACATCGTCAGCAACATCACCGCGGACGGATTTCTCCGCGTGCAGAGGCTGCCGCAGGCGGCGCCCAACCCGGTGTTCGACTCGCTCCACTCCGCCGAACCGGTGTACATCCGCACGCGCTCGGGGAAAGTGGTGACGGGAATTGTCGCTGGACTTTCCACGCACCTGCAGACAGCGCGGATCAATCCACCGCTGACAAATAACCTGGACGACTTTTACGTGGATATCGGTGCGAGCTCCGCGGCGGAAGCGCGCCTGGCGGGAGTGGAGATTCTTGACCCGCTGGCCATCGAGCGGCACCTCTATGACATGGGCTACGGCCGGATGACATCGCCGGCGATCGGCGATCGGTTCGGGTGCGCCGCGCTGGTGGAAATGCTGCGGCATGTGGATGCGGCGAAAGTGCGCGGCACGCTGACAGTGGCGTTCCTCGCGCAGCAGTGGGCCGGATCACGCGGGATCGATCGCATCCTCGCGCAGGCGACTTCGCAGAAATACGACGAGTTCATCTATGTGGGGCGGATGATCGCGCGGCGGACTCCTGTGGGGGGAGGCGGCGCGGGTGGAGGGACCGGGACAGGCGGTGGGGCTGGAGGAGGGACTGGGGCTGGGGCGGGCGGCGGTGGTGCAGCCGATGCGGGGGCAGGACGGGGTCAGGACACGCAGACGCAAGGCGGGCGAGGCGCGGGTCGCGGCGCGTTTGTTCCCATCGAGCCGAAACAGCCGGATGGGAGCGGAGTTCTGATTGGAGGCGCGGGTGCCAACGCGACCCTGAGCGCTTTCGCTACGGAATTGAAAAGCCTCGCGGCGCAAAACAACATCACCGCAGTGGCCGATGCCACGGTTCCTCCAACGCGCGGGATGGCGTCCACGATTGCGTGGCCGTTCCCCGCGCGGTTCGCGCAAGTTGGGATTGCAACGCGATGGCCTTCCACTCCGGGGGAAATTATTGACGCGGATGACCTGGTGGCGCTCTCGAGATTCCTGGAAGTGTATGCACAGGGCAGCGCAGAAACGCAACCGATGGTGCATGCGTCGGCGCCACTGGCGCGTCCAGCGCTTCCGGCGAAGCCCAAGGTCGCGCCAACACCGGTGGAAGTGGTTTCAAAACTGGTGGAGGCGTATGGCGTGAGCAACCACGAAGCCGATGTGCGCGAACTGGTGATCCGGTTGCTGCCTCCGTGGGCAAAACCGGAGACCGACGCGGCGGGAAACGTGTGGGTGCATCTGGGCACGACGTCGAAGAATTCCGCAACGCCGCGGATTGCGATTGTGGCACATATGGATGAGATTGGATTCGAGGTGCGCGCCATTCAGCCGGACGGAAAATTGCAGGTGATCTCGCGCGGCGGCGGCTACATTGAGTATTTCGCCGCGCACACGCTGCTGGTGCATACAGCGACCGGCGACCGCCCGGGAGTGATGGAGCTTCCAGACGGTTGGACGCGGGCCGGGTTCGTGTTGCGTCCGCCTCCCGGAGCAGCGGGCGCCGCAGGGGCCGCGGGCGCAACAGGCGCAGGTGGCGCGGCGGGCGGGACGACCGGAGGAGCCACAGGTGGAACAGGTGCGGAGGTTGACGCCGCCGGAGGGGCTGCAGATCAGACTGGAGGCGGGGGCGGCGGAGCAGGAGGCGCGGGCGGCGTGCGGCGCTACATTGACGTGGGAGCAAGAAACGCCGAAGAGGTTGCGCAACTGGGAATCAAGGTCGGCGACTGGGTGACCATCCCGAAAAAATACCGGCCGCTCTTGAACCGGCGAGCCAACGGGCGAAGCTTTGACGATCGCGTAGGTTGCGCGGCGGCGATTACGGCACTGTGGGCGCTGGGGCCTTCGCTACCCGGGCGGGACGTCACGTTCATTTTTTCCACAGGAGAAGAGCTGGGCCTTTTGGGCGCGGCCGCCTCGGCGAAGAAAATGGCCGCGGACGGGCGCACTCCTCAGTTCGTGTTTGCGATCGACACGTTCGTAAGCGCGGATTCCCCGATCGAATCGAAGCGCTTCGCCGCCGCGCCCATCGGAAACGGGTTCGTGGTGCGCGCGGTGGACAACTCCAATATCACGCCGCGGGAATTCTCAGATCGAATTGTGAAACTCTGCAAGGCGAACAACATCGCGGTGCAATTTGGCGTGACCGGCGGCGGAAACGATGGATCCACTTTCCTGCCTTACGGGACAATTGACGTGGGGCTGGGCTGGCCTTTGCGATATTCCCATTCGCCGGGCGAGGTGATTGATACGCGCGACCTGGAAGCGCTAGGGCGAGTCCTAGCAGTGCTTGCAAAAAGCTGGTAGCGCAAGTCACACCGAGGGAAAGGCGCGATCGTGCGGTTGCCTGAATCGTGGACGGAGCGGCTGCCATTCCTTGAAGCCTTGGAAGAGGAATGGCACAGTGTACCGCGCGCTGCACTGCTGATCTGGCTGATTTTTTACGCGTTCTTCCTGTTTGAACTGGCCACAGGCCGCGACTTTCCCCGTTGGATGGATCTGGTCTTCGTGCCGGTGCACGAGGGCGGCCACCTACTTTTCGCGTGGTTTGGACAATTCCTGAGCGTCGCGGGTGGAACATTCCTCCAGCTTGCGGCGCCATTCCTGCTGGCCATGTATTTCACATTTCGCAGACAGCCACAGGGCGTCGCGTTTTGCGTGTTCTTCCTGTTCGAGCAGCTTCTGCCCATCGCGACATATATGGCCGATGCCCGCGCGCAGGCGCTGCCGCTTTTGACTGTCGGAAGCGGGGATGACGTGATCCACGATTGGAATTACATGTTCGGAAAAATGGGGTTGTTGGGACACGACACTCAGATCGCATCCGCCACGCGCGTCCTCGGGTGGCTGGGAATGTTGGCGACGGTGTTATGGCTGGTGAAGCGAGGATTGAGCCATGCTCCCCGCAGTCCCAGTGGATATTGAAATACGGTACCCTTTTCAATCCGCGGCAACTGTGTTTCCATCAAAGTAGAGAAATGCCCATCAAGACCATCATCGAACCGTTTCGCATCAAATCGGTCGAACCCATCCGCACGACGACGCGCGAGGAGCGCCAGAAGTTGCTGGAAGCCGCGGGCTGGAATCTTTTCCAAGTGCAATCGGAAGACATCCTGATTGACCTGCTGACGGATTCCGGTACGGGCGCGATGTCCACGGCGCAGTGGGCGGCGCTGATGCGCGGCGACGAATCCTACGCCGGATCACCCAGCTTCACGCGATTCCGCGATTCCGTGCAGGCGATCTTCGGTTTCCGGCATGTGATTCCCACGCACCAGGGCCGCGCGGCGGAGCGCATCCTGTTCAGCGTGATGTGCAAGAAGGGCGACGTAGTGCCCAATAACACGCACTTTGATACCACGCGCGCGAATTGTGAGTATGTGGGTGCGGAAGCGGTTGACCTGCCCATTCCCGAAGCGCTGGAGCCGGCGCGTGTGCATCCCTTCAAAGGAAACATGGAAGTGGGGGCGCTGGCGGCGTTGATTGATCGCGTGGGAGCAGAG
>JBGOTC010000049.1:0-12557 GCA_041476305.1 Terriglobia bacterium | reverse complement strand
CGAAGCTTCAGCAAGAAGCTCGGCTTGGCTTCCACGAAGTGGGGATCCTGATAGCCCCTGGCGATGGACTCCACGTCAATGCGGTCTCCGCCAACTTCCTGCGTGAGCGATGCAAGATCCGTGGTGGCCGTGACCACTGAAAGTCGCGAGGCCGCCCGAGGGGGAGGCGCGGCAGTGGTGAGTAAGAGCAATGCAGCAACGACAAAAACCGTGAGAATCCGGAACACTGCAACCATTCGTTTCATGACCTCTCCTAGAAGGGATGAGCGCCGTGCGCGCCCATCACGAAAAGAAATTGGAACCGCAGTTCATTGGCGTTGCGATTGATCAGTGAGAGCTCCGGCGCATAATTCGCGAATCGGTATTGCATGCGGATCTGGCTGAACTCGCTTGGCCAGTAAGTCAGGAGCGCCGAAAACCCCGTGTCGATCAGGGAAGCGTCGCGGGAGCGCGCGGAACGGTCGAATCGCCCGCCGACCGTCCAACGCCGGTTCAATCGGTAGTCAGCGGAAACATAGAGACCAAAGGAGTGCTGGATTTCCGGAGTCAATAGCGCGGACAGTTGGCCGCGTTGGCTCCAAACCAATTCAGTCCGCGCCAGGAAGGAGTGATAGATGGCGCGGCGAAGAGGCTTCCAGCGGAGGGTGGCATCAATTCCATAGAGGTTGGTGTGCGAATTGGTAGCGACGTCGTTCATGCCCTCTGTGGGGGCGCTGTGTCCGCCGGCATAAGAGAAGCCCACATCGAGGTTTGTGGATTCACTGATGTCGGTGTAACCACGCAGGTGCGCCACATAGCTCACATCCTGCCGGCGGGCGGACATGAAGAGGTTTTCCGAATCTCCGCGAAAGATCTGCCCGGTGGCTTCCAGGAACAGCCACTTGGGGGCGGGCAGAACGCGGGTGATGGAAATTCCGGCATCGTCAATGCCATCTTCGCCGCCCAACAGGTTTCCGGTCACCAAGGGACGGTCGGTCCATTGGAGCGAGTGGTTGTGGAGTGTGTTTACCTTGCCGAAGGCAGCGCGCATCTTGCCGACTTTGGCCACAAATCCTCCGGGCAGGGAAGTAAACGTGAGAAAAGCCTCCTCCACACTGACGCCTGTCTCACTGAAGGAGAGGAAGACATCGGCGCGGGCGTAAGGGTCAATCACCTCTTGAAGACCGACTTCCGTTTCCTGCATTTGGAGCACCGGCTGGGGCGATTGCGGAGACCCAAGGCCGAGGACGCGCGTCCGCTGGCTGCCAACGGCGCCGAGGAAATTGCCGATCACGCTGATATCCGGATTGAGAGCCTTGGATGCGCTGGCCGAGCCGCCATAATTCGGCAGCGGAGCCCCTGCCTGGGGAGCGGCGCCGGGCGGCGCAGGAACAGGCGCTGGCTCCGCGGTGACTTCCGAGGCATTCGGGCCCGTGGGGGCCGCAGCCAATTGGAAATGGCCGCCTGCTTGCCGCGCGTCCTTAACGGCGGCCACCACCGACGTCAAATCCTTCTTCAGTGCGTCCACCTCGGCCTCGAGCGCGCGCACGCGTTCCTCGAGAACCGCTACTTGAGTCTTCCTGGGATCTTTTTTTGGCGCCGGCGGCGCCTGCGCATCAAGCGCCCCCGGCACGCAAAGCAGCGCGCAGGCCAACAAAGAAAGTTTTCTCATACCATTGCTCCTTTGAAGAATTTCGCAAAAGCATATCCTCGGAAATCGAGCGGGCACTCAAAAGGAAACGGTTACGTTGATAAGCCACGCGATTTCAAGTGTGGGACACCGCGCGGCAAGGCTTCCTTGTGAGGCCCAAAGAATGAAAATCATGCGCAAAACGGACGAATTCTTCTGATGATTATGCCGAGGGAGGAGCGCGAGAAACTGTAAGGAGAATGGAGGGTCCGGCTATGCGGACCGGATCAGCGGGCATCACCACCATGCTGATGGGTGCGGGGGCGGAGATCCGGTTCAGTGCCAGGGGCTGTGCCGCAGGTTGGTGCCCCAATTGGCACAGCCGGCAGATATCGCGCGAGGTGCCGCTATGCGAATGCCACACACCGCCCGCAACGAGCATGGCGACAAGGAGCAACACGGCCACAATGGCCGTAAACTCATTCAGGCGAAATGGGCTGCGCAGAAACATCAATAGTATCTCGGCTCCGTCGCCGGGAACGATTTATCCAGTGTAATTGAGACGCGCCAGAAGCGAAAACCGTTGCAAACGAAGAGTTAACACAAGTTCACGCCGTCTGTTTCAATGCGCGCTCGACCAGGCCCAGGCAGCGCTCGGCGCGGTCCTTCAGGGCCCCGCGGATTTCCTGCTGGCTACGGCGCAGGGAGTGGAGCTCGTCGGTGATGGCCAGCGCCGCGAGTACGGCTACACGCACGGAATCCACGGTGCGGGTGGCGTCGGCCACGGCGTGCATTTTTTCATCCACGTAGCGCGCCAGTTGCTCCACGTAAGCGGCGTCCAGATCGCCCTGCATGTGATAGGTCTGGCCGTAAATCTCAATTTTCATACGCTCTGCCATTTGCGAGCCTCCTGCCGGGAGACAGTTATTCTGCGGCGGCGGCGGACACAAAGCAAGCGAGCGGACGCGGCCCGCCGCCGCGACGAAACGGCCACAATGTAAGTAACCGCTTACATTGAAGGGCGGCCCAAGGCAACCCCCTCGAACGCCCCGCCATCACACTTGGTGACAACGAAACGTGCGGGGCCACCCCCGGGCGCTCCTCGTTGCCAAGGAGGTTGTCATGAGAACATGGAAAACAACGTTGTTCGCCGCTGTGTTGGGCGCCTTGGTGATGTTCGGAGGCGCCGGGACTGCAAACGCTCAGGACCGGTATCGTGGCGGGGACCGCTACCGCGACGATGCCTGCTATCGCAAGATCCAGAAGGAAGAGCGGGAGCTGGAGCGGGCAATCTGGCGCTACGGTTATTACAGCCGCCAGGCGTTTCATGAGCGCCGGGATCTGCAGAAGGCTCGCGAGCGCTGCCGGTTCGAGCACGGCCGCGATGATCGCTGGCGCCGCTGAAGAACGCAAAAACAATCCAACGTGAAGACAAAAGGCCGGCCCTGAATCGGGCCGGCCTTTTGCATTTATGATGGAGTTGGATTAATTGGCTGCGACTTCAAGCTCAGAGGCGAAAACAGCTTCAAAGCGCTTTTTTTCGTCCTGGTCATGCAGCATCACGATGGGAACAACGCGCATGGAACGCTTGCACCCGCGGCACACGGTCACTTCTCCTTGCAGGTCCTGCAGGAAGCCATCGGTAAACCGATAGAGCGATCGCTCACGGCGTGCATTCTTGGTGCCTTCCGTACCGCAATGCGGACAGGTGAAATCCACCACGTCTTCCTGCGGATCGCGGTCAAGCGCCGCCCAGCCGGTGTAGCGAACTCCAAGCGTTTCAGTTGATTGACGGTTCATGGTACGGGTACCCTACCCTTTCGCGACTCGGGAAACTCCCCCGATAGTTCAGATGCTGAAGATGGCCGTCAGGATGCAGATTCAGGCAGGAAAAACAACCCAGGCCAGAAGCTAACCCCTTCCCCCACTATTACTTAACATAAATGCTTTTGATTTGTAAAGTGGTTTTTGGAAGGCAACCCAGACTTTAATCGAGGCATTTTTTGGCGCGTGGAACTTCCGGCGAAGGCCGGTGTCAAACCCCATTAAGGCGCGCCAATCAGAATTCAGACAAGCTCCGGAGGTTTCGTAAACCGCCGGAGACAAAGGAGATGTGTCCATGCGCCCTTCAGAAATGGGTTCCAAGCAGATTTCCGAACAACGCACACCACCGGCCGTGCTGGCCGATTGCCTGGTGGAATGTGATCCCGCCTCGTCCAGGCGGGCGGGAGAGAGTCGCCGCAAAGCGCTGGGGTTCTCAGTGTTGACGCAAGGCATCGCTGTCGGCGCACTGATCCTGGTGCCGCTCTTCGCCACAGGCAGCAAGATTGTAGGCCACACCATTTTTGTAACGGTTCCCTATGGCGGGCACCGGCCGGATCCGTCACCCCAGCAAGACCGGAACAGGGGAACGCGGCCGACAGATGACCGCGGACCGAAACAACCCCACAACAAGAACCAGATTACCGCGCCGAGGCAAATCCCGAACAAGATTGACGAGACCAACAGAGACGGAGAGTCCTTTTCAACCGCCTCGCAGCTCGGAAATAAGGACGGCAGTGGTGACAATTCAAATTATGAAGGCCCGGGGATCCCAACCTGGCTCGACGCCCGGGAGGGACCACGGCCCCCGGAAGGGCCCGCAACATCCGCGCCAATTCCGAAGAAACCCGTCGCAGTGAGCGAGATCTCACAACTCGCTCTCCTGATTCACAAAGTGGAGCCCGCGTATCCGCCACTCGCGAAATTGACGCGCAAAGAAGGGACAGTGCAATTGCACGCCGTCATTTCGCGTGACGGCAGAGTTGTAAATCTGGAGGTCATGAGCGGCGACATCTTGTTGGCCAAGTCAGCAAGCGATGCCGTGGGGCAGTGGCGGTTTCGCCCAACAATCCTGAACGGTCAGCCCGTCGAAGTGGAAACGTATATCACCGTGGTATTTCGATTGGGGCAGTAGCAAAAGGCGGCGGCTAATCCGAGGCGTGGGCAGGGGCTGCTTG
The DNA here is from genome assembly GCA_041476305.1 of Terriglobia bacterium. GTDB lineage: Bacteria > Acidobacteriota > Terriglobia > Acidiferrales > UBA7541 > DASTCZ01. Next base: position 7,949 of record JBGOTC010000049.1, on the reverse strand, counting down.
TTGCCGCACGGAAACCGACCTGAGGGGAGCGGGCGAAATTTCCGGAGTGGCGGTCTCGCTCCACAAGGACTTGTCGGCCAGGAATCGAGTCACCAGTTGCGTGTGGAGCGCATGCCCGGCCTTATACGCCTCCACGCGGCCGAGTAGCGGGCGGCCCAATAACGCCAGGTCGCCGATTAGATCGAGCGCCTTGTGCCGGACAAATTCGTCGGGCGACCGCAGCGGGCCGTTCATCACGCCATCGCGCGTGAGGACTATCGCGTTTTCGAGCGACCCACCGCGCGCGAGCCCCGCGGCGCGCAGGCGGTCCACGTCATCCAGGAAGCAAAAGGTCCGCGCGGTGGAGAGATGCTTCGCAAAACTTTCCCGGCTGACGGCCAGCTCGATCTTCTGCTTGCGGATCATGGGGTGCGGGAAATCCACGTACACGCTGATGAACAAATTGTCGGCGGGATAAATTCCGATGCGCCGGTCGCCGTCGCTGACTTCCACGGGCGCGAGCACTTTCAAATAACGCCGCCGTCGTCGCAGCTTGGTGATGCCGGCGGCCTCGATCATGTCCAGGAAAGGCCGGGCGGAGCCATCGAGGATAGGGAGTTCGAGCGCGTCCACGTCGATGAAAATGTTGTCGATCCCGCAGGAGTAGAGGGCGGCAAGGACGTGCTCGGTGGTCGAAAGCCACACGCCGTTTTTCATTAGGCTGGTTGCGTAACTGACGCGCGCGACGTTTCGTCCCTGTGCTTCAATGGGGAAATTGTCCAGGTCCGTGCGGCGGAAGACGATTCCTGTGTCAGCGGGCGCGGGATTGAACCGCATCCGGCAATGGACGCCGGTGTGAACGCCGACTCCGTTGGTTTCGACCGACCGCTCGATGGTGGTCTGGAACGGCATGGAGGTCAGAATAGTAGCAGTTTCCTGCCCGAATGAGCCGCGAATTTGCCGTTTGTTTTCAGCGACATACGGGCACAGGTTCTTGTGGCCGACGGAAGCTGTGGTAATCACACAACAAAGTGCCCCATATCATGCGTCGCAAACATGGCTAGTAAGAAGAAGCTCATTGAAGAGGTGAGAGGGACGCATAGGCCCCGCGGCTTGTCACATCTGTACTCGCAGCGTAAGATGAATTCTTCGAGCCAATTCATGGCGACGCCATTCAACATCTTGCCCAGTAGCGCCGCGCCGGCGATGCCGGTGCCGTCACCCACCGCGCACCCGCGGCCGGAGTGGCTCAAGGTGAAGTTTTTCGGCGGACCAAACTATCAGGATTTGAAGAGCATCATGCGCACGCTGGGGCTGAATACGGTTTGCGAGAGCGCGCGCTGCCCGAATATGGGCGAGTGCTGGGAGCATCGCACCGCGACTTTCATGATCCTGGGGAATATTTGCACGCGAGCCTGCGGGTTCTGCTCCGTGCCTTCAGGGCGGCCGCTGGGTCCGCCGGAGGAAGACGAACCGGAGCGGGTTGCAGAGGCCGTGGAGAGAATGGGGCTGCGCTACGCCGTCGTGACATCCGTCAATCGCGACGACGAGCCCGATGGCGGCGCGGCAATCTTCGCGCGCACGATATCGGAAATTCGCCGCCGCGTGCCCGGCTGCAAAATCGAAGTGCTGATCCCTGATTTCCGCGGTGTGTGGCCCGCGCTGGAGACCGTGCTCGAGGCCGAGCCCGACGTGCTGAACCACAACATGGAAACGGTGCCGCGGCTCTACCGGCAGGTGCGCAAGGGCGCGCTTTACGAACGGTCGTTGGCATTGCTGCGCCGCGCGAAGGAATTTTCGCCGCGCATTCCCACCAAGACGGGCATGATGCTGGGCCTGGGCGAAACGAAGGAAGAAGTGGTCGCCGCGATGGCCGATCTGGCCGCGCAGCACACGGACATCCTCACCCTCGGCCAATACCTGCAGCCCACACGGGAGCACCTGCCGATTGTCCGCTACGTCCACCCGGACGAATTTGCGGAATACAAACAAATTGGCCAGCAGATGGGCTTCAAGCATGTCGAAGCGGGGCCCCTGGTGCGCTCCTCCTACCACGCGTTCGAGCAATCGGAATCCGCCCGCGGCTAGCCTCTCCCCGGCCCGCCGTTCAATCCGCTTAAATCCGTAGCCTTGCACCGCAATGAATCGTATGATATCGGTTTTCCGGAGGGCGCCATGCCACAGCAGGAGATGCTTGCGCCGCGAGAGGCGGCCGAGGCGCTGGGGATCAGCTATCCCACGCTGAAGCAGTGGATCTATCGCGGGAAACTGAAAACAGTAAAAACCGCGGGGGGACATCACCGCATCCCGGCGCGGGAGCTTGAGCGGTATTTGCCGCGCGCGGCCGATGACAAGGTGGAACGCAAGCGTTTCCGGCGCACCAGCGGACGGAACCAGCTCATCGGACGAATCGTGGACCTAAAGTTCAGCGGATTGCTCGCGCAGGTGAAGCTTAGCATCGGCGGGCAGCAGATTACCTCCATCATCACCGCCGAAGCGGCGCGCGAGATGGGCCTGCGCAAGGGGCAGACGGCCGCGGCGCTCGTAAAATCAACCGAAGTCATGATCACGCTGGCCTGAGCCCACTCAATATGGAGAAATATTAATTGTCTTCAACATTCCAATGGCTCCGCGCCCGCGCGCGATTCGACCGCAACGAATTTTCCGGAGCGTTCGGCGATATCGGCACGGATTTCCCGCTGATCGTGGGGATGATCCTGGCCGCGGGGCTTCACGTGCCGAGCGTGCTGATCCTATTCGGGGCGATGCAAATCCTTACCGGGCTTCTCTACGGGATGCCCATGCCCGCTCAGCCGCTGAAGGCCATGGCGGTCATCGTCATCGCGCAAAAAGTAAGCGGAAATATTCTCTACGGCGGGGGCCTCGCCATCGGCATCCTGATGCTGGCGCTCACGCTGACGAACCTGATTGGCTGGCTGGCGCGCGCCGTGCCCAAGACGGTGGTGCGCGGGATTCAATTCGGTCTCGGGCTGCAACTTTCCTACCTGGCGCTGAAGGACTACATCCCCGCCGACGGGCGAATGGGTTACGCACTTGCCGCGGCCGGGTTTCTGTTGACGATTCTTCTGCTCGGCAACCGGCGGGTTCCGCCAGCGCTTTTCGTGATTGCGCTGGGGATTGTTTACGCGCTGGCCTTCAAGTTCAGCGGAACAACTCCGGGCCACGGGTTCGGCGTGCACCTTCCTTTCTTCCACGTCCCGGCGTGGCACGATGTGCTCGCGGGATTCGTTCTGCTCGCGCTGCCGCAGCTACCGCTTTCACTCGGCAACTCCATTCTGGCCACGCGGCAAGTGGCCGAGGATCTCTTCCCGGAACGCAAGGTCGCGGTGAAAAAAATCAGCACTACCTATTCCGTGATGAACATCATCAACCCGTTTTTCGGCGGCGTACCGACGTGCCACGGCTCCGGCGGGATTGCCGGGCACTACGCATTTGGCGGGCGGACGGGCGGGTCGGTGATTATTTACGGGACGCTGTATCTGGTGCTGGGCTTTTTCTTCAGCGGAGGCTTTGCGAAGGCGGTGCAGTTGTTTCCCCTGCCAATCCTCGGCGTCATCTTGTTGTTTGAGGCGCTGGCGCTGATGAGGCTGGTGCGCGACACCATGGCTTCGTCCAGCGACTTCGCGATTGTGTTGCTGGTTGGCTTGATTTGCTTCGGCGTTCCGTATGGCTATGTCGTCGGCCTTGTGATCGGCACGGCGCTGGCCTACCTGCTCCCCAACCGGTTGAGCGGCCTTACTCGTTAGCTGTATCTCTTAATGGGGCGGCGCGTTGAGGGCGGCGAGGCCTTCGCGGGCGAGGGCTGCGGCACGATCGCGCAACCCGGGATCGCTCGCGGGCATGGATTTGGAAATCGCTTCGACAGCGTGATAGCAGGCGGCGGCTTTTTCCTTGCGATTCAAGAGCGCGTTGATATTGCCGAGCATGAGCGCAAAGGTGGGATTCTGCGGGTAGCGCTTCGTGAGCGGCTCGAGGACCATGCCGGCGCGCTCGTATTCCCAGTCATAGAAGCGCAAATTTTTCGCGAGATAGAAACGCGCTTCAACAATCGTCAGATCTCCGTGCTCCATCGCGTTCGTGAGCTGCACAATGCCATCCAGCTTGCTGCCGCCGGGGATTCCCATCAGGAAGCGCAACACCCGCGCGATGGTGGAAAGAGTGTCGATGTAATAGTTGTAGAGACCGATGCCGGTGTCGGCGTCGGCGAGTTTCGGGTCGAGCTCCTTGGCGCGAAGAAAATGGGCGCGGCCCCGAACACCGGCGCGCGCGGTGCCGGAGCGATCTCCGCGCAGACCGATGAGCCGCGCGCGGAGCAGGTAGGCCATTCCGGCGTAAATATGCATGGGAGCCGTCTCGCCGCGTTGTAACTGGGTTTCTGCAAGCGAAGCGGCTTTGTCGATTACATTGAGAAACACTTCATTTTCCTGCGAAGCCCCGAGCGCCTGAATATCCAGCATGTTCCACCGGAATTCGAGAGAGCGCAGGTAGATTTTCCACCAGCGCGCGTTGCCTTCCAGCAAATAACCGATGGGAGATTCCGGCTGCGAAGTTTCGAGACGGCGAAAGATCTGGATGGCGGCGTCGGGGTCGCCGCGATAAAGCGTTTCCATGCCGTCGCGCGCCTCCTGCGGCAACGCCAGACGCTTTGCCGCGCCCTGCGCAGGGACCTGTTCCGCTGCGAGGGTCCCCGCAAACAAAAGCAACAGCAGAAATAGGCGCGCCAGCCGCGCAGAGTCCCGGACAATGTTGCCCACCAAATTGGAGGAAGCCAGCGGCATGTCCTGCCATTCTAGCGCAGCGTTCCCACTCGCGCCTTCTGCTATCCTACGGAATCCTTTTTCAGGGAGGCGGCGGCGTTGAGCGGGGCCCCCAACCGGACGCAAGACCCATCACTGGAGCGCGGGCTGGGACTCCTTCCGGCCACCGCGCTCAACATGATTGACATGGTGGGCATCGGGCCGTTCATCGTCGCGCCGCTGGTGATTCAGGCGATGGGCGGACCGCAGTGCCTCCTGGCGTGGGTGGCGGGTGCGGCGCTGGCGCTGCTCGATGGCTGCGTGTGGTCGGAGCTGGGCGCGGCGATGCCGCAGGCGGGCGGCAGTTACATTTTTCTGCGCGAAGCGTACGGCCCGGGGAAATGGGGCCGCCTGTTTTCGTTCCTGTTTATCTGGCAGACCTTGATTCAAGCGCCCCTGGTGATTGCATCGGGCGCCATTGGGTTCTCGCAGTACCTCACCTACCTGGTGCCGCTGACTTCCTACCAACAAAAAGCCGTTTCCGGTGGGGTAGTGATCCTGCTTGTCGTTCTGCTTTATCGGCGCATCACGACCATCGGAAAAATTTCTGTGCTGTTGTGGGTGGGGGTGATCGGGACGATGGCGTGGATTATCTTCGGGGGCGCGACGCACTTCAGCGCGAAGCTGGCGTTCACCTACCCGCCGGGGGCGTGGGACTGGTCCTGGGTATTCTTTGCCGGCCTCGGTGCGGCGACCGTGAACACGGTTTACAGCTACTGGGGCTACTACAACATCTGCCACCTGGGCGGGGAAATCCGGAATCCGGAGCGCAACATCCCGCGCGGGATTTTCCTTTCGATTTTCGGCATCGCGGCGCTCTACTTGGCGATGCAGACGAGTCTGCTGGGCGTGCTGCCCTGGCAGCAAGCGGCGAAATCTCAATTCGTGGTGAGCACATTCATGGAGCGGATTTACGGGGCGCGCGCCGCGCAGGGCGTTACGGTGATGATCCTGTGGATTGCCTTCGCCTCTATTTTTTCCGCTTTGCTGGGGTACACGCGCGTGCCTTATGCCGCGGCACAAGACGGCAACTTCTTCAAAGTATTCGCTCGCGTCCATCCGGAGAAAAAATTCCCGCATATTTCGTTGCTCTTTCTGGGCGCGGCGGCCCTGGGTTTCAGTCTCTTATTCAAGTTGGGGGATGTCATCAAGGCCATCCTCGCGATGCGGCTTCTGTTGCAATTCATCGGGCAAGCCGTGGGAGTGATGATTCTGCGGCGGCGTTGGCCTTCCTCGCGGCTGCCTTATAAGATGTGGTTGTACCCGCTGCCCGCGCTCGTAACAATTCTTGGCTGGGCGGCGCTTTTTGTTGCTACGGGAAAGAAATTTGCCATTGGAGGGGTCCTCGTGATTCTGGCGGGAATAACCGTGTATCTGGTGCAGGCGCGCGTGCGCCGCGAATGGCCGTTTGACGGGCAAACGGGACAGGTGGCTCCATGAGCGAAAATATGTTCGTCAGATTGCTCGGCAGAATTGGCGCGATGTCGCTGGCCGCAATACTTTGCCTGGCCGCGCTGCCCGCATTCGCCCAGCGCGCAACGAAGGACCCCAATGGACGCACTCTTCCCGATGCGCTGGAGGCGATCCAGAAGGCGCGCATGGCCACGCGCGTACTTTTCATCACCGCGCATCCCGATGACGAGGCCTCCGGAACGCTGACTTATCTTGCGCGGCAGATGGGCGATGACGTCGCGCTCCTGACGCTGACGCGCGGCGAAGGCGGACAAAACGCGATCGGGCCGGAGCAGGGCGCACAACTCGGAATCATTCGCAGCACGGAGTTGCTTGCCGCGACTCAGACCTACGGAGTGAAACTCTTCTTCACCCGCGCGCCCGATTTCGGCTTCTCGAAGACGATGGAAGAGACGCTGAACATCTGGGGCGACCGTGCGCTGGGTGACATTGTGCGTGTGCTGCGGACTTACCGGCCGGACGTGGTGGTGAATGGCTGGGGCGGCCAGCGCACCGGCCACGGCAATCATCAGGCTTCAGGCTTCCTGACGCCCAAAGCAATTGAGGCCGCGGCCGATCCCAAGGCGTATCCGGAGCAACTTGCCGAAGGATTGAGGCCGTGGAAAGTCGGATTGGTATTGCAGCAAGCACGCGGCGGAATCAACGCGAATGCCAACATTGGTCCGAACACGAATCCCAATGCGGTCGCTCTCCCTGTGAATGATATTTCGCCCATCTGGGGCCAGACCTACAACGAAATCAGCAGGGACGGTTTCATCAGCCAGCGTTCGCAAGGGGTGGTCGCGTTCGGATTCACATCGCTGGCCAACTCAATTCTTCGGCGTCCGGCGATGTTGGTGCGGTCGGATGGCGCCACATTCGACCGTGCGACGCTTACGCTTTCCCTCGGCTCACTGCCCGCGAGGTTCCCCGCGCTTGCCGAGGTGCTGAAGCAGCCACTCCTCGAAACCGATCTGGCTCTTGAGCGCGCGCGTGTGGCGGCGCAGTCACTGGATTGGCCGCGCGCCGTGCATGAACTGGCTCTGGCGGGGCGAACAATTGCGGTGCTGGAATCGCAGATCGCCGCGCGCGGAGGGAATCAGGCGGCCGACGCGGAATACGAACTCGCGCGAACGCGGGGGCGGATCGACCACGCGCTCGCCTGCGCGGCGGACATCCGTATTCAAGCGGAGACGGATCGAACCAATCTTGTCGCGGGCGAAACATTCAAGGTGACCGTGATTCACGCGCACCGGGACGGTATTGCGGGCGCGGAATTCGCACCAGCAACCCTGGTGTTGCCGGAGGGATGGAAATCCGTCCCCGGAGCGGACAACAAGGAAGAGAATTCAACATTCCAGGTTTCCATTCCGGCCGGCGCGCAGTCGCCGCACGGTCCCGCGGACTGGATGCTTCCGTTTCCCACGCCGCTCGTCCAGGGGCGCGTTCACGCCATGATCGAAGGCTACGGATTTGATACCGATTGGGAAGCGCAAGCGGTGCGGACCACACCTACGGCCGTCTTCGTGGAGCCTCTGCGTCTGGTGCCGGCGATTGGTTTGACGATCTCACCACGGCAGTTTGTGATGGCCGTGAACAGCGCGCGGATTCCTGTGGAAGTCCTCATTCTGACTCACGCTTACTCCAGCACAGCGGGGCACACCACCGTGGGGTTGGATGTCCCGGCAGGCTGGCGCGCCT
>JBGOTC010000048.1:0-12644 GCA_041476305.1 Terriglobia bacterium | reverse complement strand
GGTCGCCCATATCGCCTTCCAGTTCCGCCTTGGGCACCAGCGCCGCCACCGAGTCCACCACAATAATGTCCACCGCGCCGGACTTGATCAGCGCTTCCGCGATTTCCAGCGCCTGCTCGCCGTTATCCGGCTGCGACACCAGCAGGTTGTCCACGTCCACGCCCAGCTTCCGCGCGTAAATCGGATCCAGCGCGTGCTCGGCGTCAATGAATGCCGCCTGCCCGCCCATCTTCTGCGCCTCCGCAATCACGTGCAAAGACATGGTCGTTTTGCCGCCCGATTCCGGCCCGAATATTTCGATCACCCGGCCGCGCGGAAATCCGCCCACGCCCAGCGCGGCGTCAAGCCCGAGAGAACCGGTGGGAATCACGCTCACCGGCACAAGTACTTCCCGATTGCCCAGGCGCACAATCGAGCCCTTCCCGTATTGCTTCTCGATTTGCGAAATGGCGTTTGCCAGATTGGTTGCTTTTTCGTCAGCCACAGCGATCACCTCAAAAGGGGAGTTTCCAACAACGAGGACGTGGGCCTGAACTGTTGCCTATGTGTTGAGTGTATCACTTAGTACGGTCCCCGCCTATCTTTATCGCTTCATCGAGGGGCATCCTACCACAAGGCGAACAAAAAGCAAACACTATTTTCGCTTGTTTTTAGACCCCTCCCCACCGGTTCAGTATCTTGGCCAGCCCAGGCTCAATGACGGAGTCTATAGGCACCGTAAATGAAAAATGCAGCACCTACGCAAAATCCCGTCATTCGTAACAAAAATGAGGGCTTCAAAGGCTCCGCCTTCGGATAGTTTTCTGGATTGCCTTCAAAGCGCGGCGCGAGAATGGAGTACGCTGCCGTACTCAGGCCACAAAAGATTGAAATCCATGCGACCCAATTAATGGTCAAATTGACCCCTTCCCATTGAAGTGCCCCCGCCAACCGGATGATACCACTGCGCCAGCAGACCTAATCGCGGATGATTCCGGCAGAACGTCTTGGCGGTCTGTAGTTGCCTATACTGGGAAACCTTCCGGGCGAAACTTTGAATCTCGCATTGCGTATTACTTGTTGAAGGGCTTATCCAATGAACGGGACATTAACTTATGACCCGGAATCAGGACAGAAGTTCGATCTGGACAATCCGCTGGGCTACGTTCTTAGTAAGTTCTTTAATAAGTTCTCTAGAATGCTGGGTTTTGACGACGGCTGCCACCTCCTGAAGTGTTTCTTGTTGGCAATCCTGGAGTCGATCTAGTCGGGAGGGCGCCCCATGTTCGTCCCGAATGGGCGTTAGCCTGTGGTGAGCCTGGCGAACCATGTGGATTTTGGTTCCCTCCATTCCGTAAAACTCTAAGGACCGTGGCACTCGTCTTCTGCGCGCTCTACTTCAGGATGGATATGTGTAAAACCCACGTCCGGACTTCCGCCCGAGCCATCCGGCGGCGACCAATTTCCTCAACAGCGCGCAGGCGCGATACTTCGGATCGCCAAACCCCTTGTACAGCACATCAAGAATATCCACGCACACATCGAGGCCAATGAAATCGGCCAACTCGAGCGGGCCCATGGGGTGGTTCATCCCCAGCTTCATCACCGCGTCCACGGCCTCGGCGGTCGCGACGCCTTCCATCACGCAGAACGCCGCTTCATTAATCATAGGCATCAGCACGCGGTTGCTCACAAACCCGGGCGCGTCATTCGCGGCGACCGGCTTCTTCTCCAGCCGCTCGCAAAGCGATACTGTCGTGGCAAACGTCGCGTCGCTCGTCTGCAGCGCACGGATCACTTCCACGAGCTGCATCACTGGGACTGGATTCATGAAGTGCATGCCGATGAATTGCTCCGGGCGCTTCGTCGCCGCGGCCAGTGACGTGATGGAAATGGAGGAAGTGTTCGTGGCGAGAATCACTCCGGGCCGCAAAACCGATTCCGCTTCGCGCAACACCGCGAGCTTCAGGTCCAATCGCTCGGGGACCGCTTCGACGGCGAAATCGGCGCGCGCGAGCGCGGACATTTCCGTTGTGGGTTGCAGCCGCGCGAGGACCGCGGGCTTTTCGGCCTCCGCGAGTTTCCCTTTCTTCACTTCGCGGTCCAGGTTCTTGCCGACGGTTTCCAGCGCGCGGTCCAGGAATTTCCGGTCCACATCCTTCAAAATCACTTGAAATCCGGCGCGCGCAAAAACGTGAGCGATGCCGTTGCCCATGGTGCCCGCTCCGAGCACCGCGACTGTTTTGATTGTGTCGAGGGTCATTTTTTCAAGCGGCGGGAGAGCGCTTCAATGCTTCGCGGATAATTTCCTGCGCGCGGCGCTCATCATCGGGACGCACCAGCAACCGCACTCCGCCCAAAAAAGCGGAGAGCGCCCAGCAGGGAATCTCGTGGCTGACCAGCGCGTTGCGAAGGACCTGCGCGCGCGTCACGCCTTTGCCGGACCAGACTTTCACGGGCGGCCGGAATCCTTCGATGGAATCGGAAAGCTCGCCGGGAACCGGAGCATGCCCGGTGGTCTTGCTCTCTTCCCGCGGCTCCACGGTCACCATCGTAATGGGACGCAACGCCGCTTCCATGATGGTCCGCGCGGCCTCCAAATTCGCCGGATGCACGCTCACTTCCCAGTAGGGCAAACCGTAATGGCCGTTGGCCACCGGCTGGCTCAGCGAGGCGTTGAAATCGCGCCGCTGCGATTCGCGGTAGGGCATTTCGGCCGCGTCGAGCGCGCTCAAGATCACCGAAAACGCAATGGGGTCCTGCCCGCACCAGAGCACCACCGGCAGTTCGCCGCCGGATTGCTGCGGCGCGGGTTCAGTCGCAGCCGCGGCGGGGAACGCCGCGACCAGGCTCACTCCGCATGCGTGGCAACGGACGGAGCCATCTTTGTATTCCGCTTTGCGCTGTGGGCAGTACATTGATGTCCCATTTCCCGGGGGCGCGAAACATATCGCAATTCAATGCTGGTGTAAAGCGTTACACCTCCACCGCGAGCGCGACGGCGTTGCCGCCGCCCAGGCACAGCGCGGCGATGCCGCGCTTCAAGTTGCGGCGGTGCAACTCATACAACAATGTCACCAGGATGCGCGCGCCGCTCGCTCCGATGGGATGCCCCAGCGCGACCGCTCCTCCATTTACGTTGACCTTCGCGGGATCGAGCCGCAGCTCGCGGATCACCGCGATGGCCTGCACGGCGAAGGCCTCATTCAGCTCCACCAGATCCACGTCGCGGTCGCGGTCCCATCCGGTTTTCTTCAGAAGTTTTTCCACGGCCTGCACGGGAGCCATCATCACCCACTGCGGCTCCACCCCGCTCACGGATTGCGCCACCACCCGCGCCATGGGTTGCTTCCCCAGCCGCGCGGCATTCGCTTCGCTCGTCACCACCAGCGCGGCGGCGCCGTCATTCACTCCGGGAGCGTTCCCCGCGGTGACTGTGCCGTCTTTCTTGAACGCGGGCTTCAGCTTGGCCAACACTTCCAGCGAAGTATCCGCGCGCGGGCCTTCATCCTTATTAATGACCAGCGGCGCGCCCTTTTTCTGCTGCACCTCCACGGGCAGGATTTGCGATTCAAAAAAGCACGAGCTCATGGCGCGCAGCGCCTTCTGGTGGCTTTCCACCGCGAAGCGGTCCTGCTCCTCGCGCGAAATTTCATACTTGTCGGCCACCAGCTCGGCGGTCTGCCCCATGTGGTAGTCGTTGTAAACGTCCCACAGGCCGTCGCGGATCATGGAGTCAATAATTTCCCCGTTGCCCAAGCGGTAGCCGCTGCGCGCGCCGGGAAGAAGGTAGGGGCAGTTGGACATGCTCTCCATGCCGCCGGCGACAACGATTTCCGTTTCGCCCAGCATGATTCCCTGCCCCGCCAGCGCCACGGCCTTCAACCCCGATCCGCAAACTTTGTTGATGGTCATCGCTGCGACGTGGGAGTCGAGGCCTCCGCGTAACGCCGCCTGCCGCGCGGGATTTTGTCCCAGGCCCGCGCTGACCACGTTGCCCATGATGACTTCGTCCACGGTTTTCGGATCCACGCCCGCGCGGTGCACCGCTTCAGCAACAACTTTCGCGCCAAGCTCGGTGGCGGCAAAGGAGGAAAGGCCTCCCTGGAATTTCCCAATGGGGGTGCGGACAGCGCTCAATATGACCGGTTGATTCATGGTCGGTTCGCTCCTTGAAGGAGTTCAGTATAGGTCTTTGGATTTGGCCGCGCCAGTCGGCGCTCCGCGATTCTTGCGGAGCATTCCACGCCTCCTCCGACTTGTCATCCTGAGCCCGCTTGCCGCAGAGCGGCGGGCGAAGGACCTCCCGTCGCGCGCTTTGCGACGGGGAATTCCTTCCCCTGCCTTCATTCCGAACCCGCTTGAGCGGGAGAGGAATCTCGCATTGTCCGGTCTCAAGAAAATTCGAGATTTCTCGTCCTCCATCGAACAAGACTCCTCGAAATGACGGGCTTGGGGGGCTCTCTTGCAGTGCCGCAGAGCTGCAGCGTGGCGCACTCTGTCGGCCCGCGCAGCCATGGTGCGCGGTACACCCCATCAATTCGCAAGAGTATGAGCCGTAAGGGTTTGCGGACGCACAAGTGCGTAAGAGTATGAGCCACATGAGTTTACGGGATTGCAGGGCGATCGGAGCATTTGACATGTTAGCTTAAGGGTATTCCCAACCGATTCCTGTCTTCTGATGTTGTGTCAATGCTTAGCCAGCGAATAGACCTCTCCAATGCGATATTCTTCGCGAGAGTGCAATCGTTTATCCTCGCCTCCTCTGCTATCAGATCTGTTGGAGTCTCTTCGAGATGCTTGCTCAAAAGTCTTCCAAAATCGCCGGTCGGGTCACTGGATTGCAGTTGGTGATCCACGCCGATAATTGTAACGATCAAATCTGCACCTCGTCATGGCCCGTGTTCGAGTCGAATGGGCAAACCCGCCCTTAGCATCAACCGGCCTGAGGCAGGCTTGGGAAAAAATGGGGCACCAGATCTTCTAATCCGATTTCCCAAATCCGAGACCGCCTTTGTATAGTTTCCATTTCCCGGAGGGTCCGCACTTGGGACAAGTGATCTCGATCAGGACCATCGCCGGATCGCGTCCTTTGTAGTCCATTTCACAAGCCTCCCCGCATTCTACACACACCACATGAAGATAGTCGCCGCTTGGCACAATCTTGTACATCGTAGGTTGGAAGTATTCCACTTCAGATCTCCTCTCCGATGGGGCTGTTCGCAAATCGCATTCATTCCTTAGATTAGAATTCGTTGAGTGGTCACACTGTGGGGCGAGAGAGTCCTCCATGGGCTCATTTTAACCCCCGAACGGCAACGGGGCGCAGCACCTGGTTCTCCGTGAGGAGAAGGCACCTGCATGCGCTGGGCTCGCTCAGTCACTCGTCTCTTGAGCTTGCCATCATGCGATTCCAGGGGAGGAGCCCGCGATGAGGCGCGGGACGAGAATACCACTCGCAGCGAAATCGGTAGATTCGTCGAAATACTTTATGTGCGGTGTACGTAGGATTGGCTGGGAATCCAGGACGGGCCAAAGGACGGTACTTTTTACAGTTGCCGCGCGGCTCAAGCGAACCTGACCGCGTCGGCAGCGCATCCGAGATGCGCCCTGTTTTTCTTGCAGTGCGGCAGGGCTGCAGCACTTCGCGAGACGGTTTTCAAGCGCCGCGTCGATGCAGCGGAGCGCACGCCGTCGGCCCGCCCGTTCCATACGTGCGGAAACTCGTCCGACGCCTGCAGTAGCAGGCGAGAATCCGCCGTCGGCAGCGCATCCGAGATGCGCAACCAGGAGAACATCAAATGAAACAGAAAGACATGTTAACCATCGCATCGCTGCTCTCACTCCTCTTTTTGCAGTTTCACTTGGCAGACGACCTGGCCCGCGGGGCATCCCCTGTAGGGCCCTGGACCCTGATTACTTTGCCCATCGCGGCGGCGATGCTGTGGGGAACGCTGGCGCTCACCGAGCGGCGAGCGGGGTACATCATCACCCTCCTCGTAGGGATCGCAGCGGTGGCCATGCCCGTCCTGCACCTGGGGATAGGAACAGTCAACATTTCCAAGCCGGGCACCTTCTTTTTTCTCTTTACGCTCCTCGCGCTCGGCGTGCTGGGGGTTTTCGGTATGATCCAATCGGTGCGCGGATTGGTGGATCCGCATTGGGGCGGGGGCAAGTAGGAGAGTAGGGTGACCGTTCCCGCGAGAGGCGGGCGCGGGGCGGGAAAGGCGGAGACGACGGGGGTTGGATAGTTAAATGGTGGAGTGGAGGCGGCGACAGGTCCTTCGCTTCGGGGCCGACACGCCGAGGGCGTGGAAAGAAAGAATCGGCCCCTCACTCAGGATGACAAAGTGAAAGGCGGGCGCGATAGGCGGAGGGGGCGACGGATGCTTGCTCTGGAGCAGGGCTTAAGGCGTATACTCCCCCAAATTGCAAGGGATTCCAGCCCAGCCCGAGGGTATTTCGACTCTGAGAGACCGGCGCGGGGCAATCCCGTTCGGATCAAGGAGGCTCACCATGCACCGAATCCTGGCCGTCCTGGCCATGGTCCTTTTGCCCGGACCCTGGCTTCTGCCGCAAGAACCATCCCAGCCGGAGATTGCCCACGCGGAATCCGTCCGCGGACAGGCGGTGATCATACGCGACAGAAAGGTTGCGGACCTGAAAACCGGAGACGCGCTGCGGGCCAACGACATCGTGCAGACCGGGATGCGCGGCCGCGTGCAAATCAAACTGAAAGACGGGTCAACATTGAGCGTGAGCCAGCGCGCGGAATTGCGCATCGTGACGTACGATCCCGAGCGGCAGGTGACGCTGATCGAGATGCTGCACGGCCACGTGCGCGCTCACGTGACAACCATCACCAAGGCCAGCGGATCGTTTGAAATCCGTACGCCCACCGCCAGGATCTTCGCGGTGGGAACCGTGATTACCGCCGAAACCTCCGCCGTGGATACGACGAATGCGGCGACCGGCACGGTGATCAGCCAGCAGGTGCTCGACAACCTGCCGACCACCGGCCGCAATATCTCCAGTTTGAGTCAGCTTGCGCCCGGAGTTCTGCCGGGAAGCCACAGCCAGTCAACAATGAAGGACTTCATGCTGGTGGATGGGACCGGCGTGACCGTGGAAGACCACTTCGCAAGCGTCATGAATCTTGATCCCGCCGTTGCCGGGCAAGTGGACCTGCTCCCCGGCGAGTTCACGGTTATCAAGCAAGGATCTGCGCCGGAGTACGGGTCCCCGATGTATTCAATGGGCAACGACTATTCCCTGGAATATAAAACCTTCCGGTCGAAATACGATTTTGGCTATTCGTCCGATAGAACCCGCGCGACGGATGCTCCGCCCCGGACTCCCTCGCCAAACAGGAATCCGGATTGCGGCAGGGGAACCGTCATCAACGGCGCTTACGTCCCGCTCAGTTCGCGCGCGCCAACCGGGAAGCCGGTCGTGATTCCGAAATTCCGTTACGAGGCTACCGGCACAACCGGCATCTCCACGGGCAACGCGCTGCAAATCCGTTTCTTCAACGATTCGCCGTGCCCCTTGAAATTCGTGGTCACCAATGGCGCGATTCTGCGCCCCACGGGTTTCACCGGGCGCGTGGTCGAAGGATTCCTGCTGGGCACTCAGCCGCTCAAGGATTATCAAAAAATGTACACGATTGGGGGAAAGGTCTACCTCTTACCCAACATCGAAATGATCCGCCTTGCCGGCCCACGTTCCAACGGGCCCAATGATGAAGAGACTGCATCCATGGCCGTGCCGGCGGGGACGGAAGCAACGATGATGCTGCGCTCCTTCTGCGTGGAGTTTCATAAGCTGGCGCCTCATCCGAAATCAATCTACAAGTTCGCGGATGCCGGCGACCAGAACCGGTATGCGCCGAACCGCGCGCTGGTGGGCCGGGCCTTCCACATGGTGCTGACGCACCAGATCGCGCTGCCCGCGGACCAGCAAATGGATAGTCTGGTGCAGTGGCTGCTCTGGAAGAACATTGAGGGCTTGAATGAAAAGAAATTCCACGAGGAGTTCTTCGGGCTTGTGAAACGGAACTACGAGGCGCAGAAGAGAAAGTGGGACAAGGCCGCCGAGCGCGACATCCTGAAGATGGAACAAGGCCTCTGGAATAATATTCAGAAAGTATTGGCCGCCAAGGATTAGCGGCCGCGGCGTCTGCAAAGCTGGCAGCCGCGTTCTTGCAGTGCGGAGGCGCTGCAACGATACATCCTTTTCGGGACGCAGGGCCGCAGCAAGTCGCGCCCTGTCGTCCGCCGCACTTTCTATCGGTGCGACTGGGGTGCGCGCGGGCAGCGCGCCCGCGCGCACCCCTTGACGAATGACAGGAGAGGGGGTAGCCTCCATGTCATTCACTGAGGGGAGAGAGCGAGAAATGAGCAAGCCAACCGACCTGGTGCAGGGAACCCTGGACCTGCTGATCCTCAAGATTATTCTTCTGGAGCCGGCGCACGGATGGGCGATCGCGCAACGGATCCGCCAGATCTCCAAAGATGTGCTGCAGGTGAATCAGGGAGCGCTTTATCCGGCGCTGCATCGTTTGGAGCAGCAAGGATGGATCGCGGCGGAGTGGGGCGAATCGGAAAATAACCGGCGGGCAAAATATTATTCCCTGACGCGGGACGGGCGCAAATACATGCAGAAAGAGCAAGCGAATTGGGTGCGGCTATCCACGGCTATCGGCCTGGTGTTGGACACAGAGTGAGGGAGGGGCTCCCGTGCGAGGCTTGACCAAGATATCTCATCGCATTCGTTCCTTGTTCCGCCGGGATGCTGTGGACGCGGAACTCGACGAGGAGCTGAAAATCCATTTGGAGTTTGAGATTCAACAGAAAATCGCGGCCGGAATGCTCCCGGGCGCGGCGCGCCGGGCGGCCATGATCGAGTTTGGAGGATTAGAATCCGTCAGGGAGGAATGCAAAGACATGCGAAGAGTGAATTGGATTTCGGACTTTGTCCGCGACGTTGCCTTCGGGGCGCGGATGCTGCGCAAGAACGCGGGGTTCACGGCCATTGCCCTTTTGACGCTCGCACTCGGGATCGGCGCAAACGCCGCCATCTTCACGCTGGTGCGGGGCGTGCTGCTGCGGCCGCTGGTGAACCGCGACGAGAGCCGGCTGATTTACATCCGCCAGACCGCCAAGGGACTGGGCATGGATAACCAGCTGTTCTCGGTGCCGGAGATTGAGGACATCCGCGCAAGCGTGAAATCTGTGAAGGAGTTTGGCGATTTTTCAACGCTCGGATTCACCATGGTGGGACTGGGAGAGCCGCGCGTGGTACAGAGCGGCGTGGTTGACGGGAATTACTTTGAAGTGATGGGACTGCGCCCGGTGCTGGGCCGCCTGCTGGACATGCGCGACGACGGTCCGAAAGCAGAGGGCGCGGTGGTGCTTACATACCGATTCTGGACCACGGTGCTGAAGAGCGATCCCACGGTGCTGGGAAGAACCGTGCGCCTGGAAAGTTTCGGGCCGCCGCAATTCGCCAGTATCGTCGGCGTGCTGGAACCATCGGTCCCCTACCCCGCTGATACGGAACTCATCGCCAATGTTGTGACCAGCCCGCACCATCTTTCCGCGACCATGGTCACCGGCCGCGTCCATCGCATGACGGAACTGTTTGGCAGGCTCGCGCCGGGCGCGACTCTGGAGCAGGCGCGCGCCGAACTGACGGCGGTGTACGCGAACATGGTGAAGGATCACCAGGAATCCTATTCAAAGAAGGCAGACAGCCACATCGAGGCCAGGCTGCTGCGCGACGAGATTACCTCGCGCGCGAGGACCGTCCTTCTCGTGTTGCTGGCCGCCTCCGGGCTCATTTTCATCATTGCGTGCTCCAACGTCGCCAATTTGATTCTGGCGCGGACGGTGCGCCGCGAAGGCGAACTCTCCGTCCGCTCGGCGCTGGGCGCAACAAGCGGAGCGCTGCGACGCACACTACTCGCAGAAAACCTGCTGCTCTGTGGCGCAGGCGCATTGCTGGGCGTCATCACTGCGCGGCCGATGGTGGCGATTCTCGCGCGCTACGCGTCGCGATTCTCGGTGCGGGCGCTGGATCTGAAAGTTGATTCGACCATGTTGTGGGTCGGCGCGGGGCTCGCCGTCGTCGCAGCGGTGCTGTTGGCGTTTATCCCGCGACTGCCCGCGGGACACGCGTCGCAGGGGAATAGCCTGACGAGTGGGAGCGTGCGCATCACCGGCGGCACGAAGCGCCGCCTGCGAGTGTTCGCGGTGATCCAAATCGCGGCGTCATTCGTTTTGCTGGCGGGCGCAAGCATGCTGGTGAAAACACTAGTTTCGCTGCAATCCATTCAGACCGGGATGGATATGCGCCGAATCTTGACACTCGACATGCCCACGACAACCTATGGAAAGACGAAGGAGCAAGTGGTGGCCACATACCGTGAAATTCTGCGGCGCATCCAGGCGCTTCCCGGCGTGCAAAGAGTTGCCATCGGCAGCCTCACTCCGTGGCGAGATGCCGGGGCGTTTGGTCCCGGATTGCAGTTCACGGCGGACGGGTATGTGCGTGCGGCGGGTGAAGAAGATCCGCGCGCAGGGTTCCGGACGGTCTCGCCGGGATTCTTCGCGTCGCTGGGCGTGCCCATCCTTGAAGGGCGGGACTTTGATGAATCGGATCGCTCCACATCGGAGCCTGTGGTGATCATCAGCCAAACATTGGCGCAGCGGATGTTTCAGGGGCGAGACCCGCTCAACCGCCATATCACGTGGACCGATCCGGTTTTGAAGTTCATTCCGGGGATCAAGATAGATCCGATTCGCATCGTGGGAATCGCCGCAGATCTCGACGACGAGCACATTATCCCGAATCCGGCGGTGACCATCTACATGCCGTTCGAGCAACTCACATTTGGCGGCAGACTCTTTGTACATGCCAACACGGATCCCTACTCGCTGGTGGCGCCAATCACGCGGATCGTGCATGAAATGTCAGCGGAGCAGCCCGTGGAGCACGCCGCGACACTGGCCGATGTGCGGGCGGAAGTGTTGTCACCGGAGCGCCTGAACACCTTCGTTTTTGGCGGCTTCGCGCTGGTCGCGTTGGCCATTGCAGTCGTAGGAGTCGCAGGAGTTCTGGCTTTTTCGGTCAGCGCGCGCACGCGCGAATTCGGCATCCGGCTGGCGATTGGGGCGCAACCCCGGCAGCTGCTGACGCGGGTAATTGTGGAAGGGGCGTTGATGGGCGGCGCGGGAATTGTGGTCGGCGGGGCGGGGGGACTCGCGCTGGCGCGTCTCGCCGGGAGTTATTTCCAGGACATGCAGATGCCCGGCGCCATCGTGGTTGTTGTCTCGGCGATTGTGCTGCTGGCCGCCACGGTGATCGCCTCCGCGCTGCCGGCGGCCCGCGCCGCCCGCGTGGACGTCATCCAGGCCCTTCGCGCGGAATAGTCGCGAGGAAAGAAAGAACGCTTCGGTTCATACGAAACGGCGGATGCCAAGCCGGCGGGATAAGTGCGGCCCGGACGGGCGATGCAGATGAAGAAGGACAAATCCCATATAAGTGGTAAGTACGTTGAAATTAACGAGGATGCTGCGGCGTAATAACAGGCAGCGAAGTAACAGGAGGACATCATGTCGAAAATCTTGAGAAATTGCTTCCTTCTTACGTTTGCAGTTTGCGTGCTCGCGGCGAAGCCCTCGGGCGCGCAGGAGGGAGTCAAGGGCAATCTTGTGGATGTCCACTGGCTGCAGAAGAATCTCAAGAACCCCGATGTGGTGATCCTCGACGCTTCACCCGCGCCGGTATACAAGGCACAGCACATTCCCGGGGCGCTGAACGTTAACGTATTCGATCTATTCGCTTACGGTTTTGGAGGAAGGCCAGTCTCCGAGACCGAACAGGTCTTCCAGTCCTATGGAATCAATCCCGGGAAGAAGTTAGTCATGTACGATCCGGGCGGGACCTATCTGGCCACCCGGCTCTTCTTCGATCTCAACTATCACGGTTTTCCCGCAGCGAACCTCTTTATCCTGGACGGCGGATTATCCAAATGGAAGGCCGAGGGACTGCCGTTAACGAATGAACCGACACCAACACCGAAGAAGGGCACTTTCACAATCAGGAAGCTGAATGAAGATTTGAGAGGCGAGCTGCCGGAAGTACTCACCGCGTCCGGGGACCCGGTACACAATGCCCTGGTGGAAGGACTTGAGCCCTCCTGGCATTTTGGTCAAGCCGCGCCGTTTATCAGAGCCGGGCATATCCCGAATGGCATCATGGCGCCCAGCGCTGACTTTTTTAACGCCGACAAAACCTTCAAGTCACCGGAAGAAATAAAGAAAATGCTGAGCTATTTGGGTGTGAAGCCTGAACAGCAGATTTATACGTATTGCGGGGGCGGAGTGGCCGCCACAGTGCCGTTCTTCGCCGCGAAATTCATCGCGAGTTATCCCAAAGTCAAGCTCTTCAGGGAGTCTGAACTGGGATGGCTCTCCGATCCAAGAGACCTTCCCTACTGGACGTATGATGCGCCCTACCTGATCAAGGACAGAAGCTGGATCCAGCTTTGGACGGGCCCGATGATGAGGACGTACCTGGGCTCACAGATCTCCATCGTGGATGTCCGGCCCGCGGATGCTTTCAATCAGGGCCATATTCCATTTTCGCTCAACATCCCGGGC
>JBGOTC010000047.1:0-12658 GCA_041476305.1 Terriglobia bacterium | reverse complement strand
GCCGCGTTCCCAGCCGCGCGCGTCTTCGATGGCGGCAAAGAGTGCGCTCCACCATAGCGCTTCCTCCGCTGATTCCGATTTGGGGATGTAGAAGCAAAGCGGATGTTTCAAGCGCGACGCGTCAACCTGCCACGCAACCATCGCCACATCAAAGAGTGACGCCGAAATCAGGTCGCCGTCGATGATTCCAGCCTGATGGACGTGCAAGCCGCGCGGCCGTGTAAAGACCACAGTCGAACTGGACGCAATTTCTACTCTGCGCCCGCGCTTACGATCAAAGTAGGACAATTCCCCGTGCAGAGCGGAAACAATGTTTGCGATTCCGTCCGTGATATTCGTCCAGCTGTTGGCGACGGAATCTTCCAGGTCCAGCATCGCCCCCGGCGCGCCCGAATTGAGCATCTTGATGACCAGCTCCGCGTCGTCTGCCGGGCCGGTCATCTGGTTTCGTTGATCCTGACACCACGATGGAAGATCAATCATCCAGGGCTGGGTCGTTGCGGGGGAGGGAGCCAGATAATCAGGCAGTTCGTTGCGCTCCGCGGCGATCAGTTGCCTGGTGCGGCGTTCGAGAAGCGTCTTCTGCAAGTTTCCAAGCAAGCGGTGAAGTGAAAGGAGAAAATCGTAAAAGCCCTGGGGTAGATCCGCGCGGGGATTGAAATCGGCCGGAGCAGAATTGACGGAAACGAGGCGATCCGTCGCTGCAGGCGGCGGCAGCGGATGCGTGGCGGTGTCGATTGCTGTGCTGGTCCTGGCCACGCTTCGTGACTCCTTGCAGGCAATTGCACTCAAATTCAGCTCAAAACGGGTTCCGGCCGGCAGGGAATTAGGGCAAGCCAGCGGCCAGAGGCCCAAATTGGCTGCAGACAGTAGTTGCTCAAAACAAAGGGCTTAGGGCCAGGCGAGCGTGGAGCTGTGGGCTTCGATATGACCCTAGTTCCCCTGTAGAGGAAAAACTTGGCCATCAAGCGGAGCGCAGCTTCCAGGGCGGGGTTCGCTGTTCACGATGTTGAACAACCGTTCACACAAGAAAGACACTTGGGCTTGACGGGGCCATCTCGTCGTGTTCAATATAGTGAACTGCAATTCATTGTGATTCCGGCGCATCCCTTTCCGGGGCGCCATCGGGAGAAACAATGGCAGTTCGAGAGTCGCCTTCCGTTGCCGTCGAGCGCGCCTTCGCCATTTTGGAGGCCACCGCGGGACAAAACGGCGGATTGACCAACGCGGAGATTAGCCGCCGCCTGAATATTCCCAAGAGTTCCGCGAGTTATATCTTGCGGACGCTCGAGCGGCGCGGTTATCTGCGGCGCGAAATGGCGAGTGGCCGCTACCAGCTGGGGCTGAAGCTTCTGAACCTTGGCCGCGGAGTCCTTGCCGGTTACGAGTTGCGTGAGATTGCCGTAACAGCGATGCGCGCGCTGGTGGAGAGGACAGGATTGACGGCGCACCTCGCGGTGCTCGACCGCGGTGAAGCTGTGTACATCGAAAAGGTGGAGGCACCGGGGTTCATCAAGATGGACACCTGGGTCGGCCGTAGAATGTTCGTCCACTCCACGAGCGTGGGGAAAACTCTGGTGGCTCATCTGCCGCGGCCGGAAGTGGAAGCCATTCTCCGCGACCACGGGATGAAAAAGCGCACGCCGAAAACAATCACTTCCGCCGGACGACTCTTCACGGAGCTGGCGAAGGTCCGCGATACCGGCTACGCGATTGACGACGAAGAGAACAGCGTCGGCGCAAGGTGCCTGGCCGTGCCGATTATCGATGCAGAGGACCACGCCGTCGCGGCCATTGGATTGAGCGGCACGGTCTCGCAGCTCGATGATGAAACCGTCCCGCGCGTTGCTGACCTTGCGCGCGATGCGGCGCGAAGAATCTCGCGGCAGCTTGCGCGCCTGCCGGTCGGGAATTGAATTTCCTCGCCACGCGTCAGCCCTCTGCAAGAATTGCGCTGAGTGCCGCACGTCAATGTTGAACATCGCACATCGTGGAGCGTCGGGACACGCGCCGGAAAATACTCTCGCGGCTTTTCGGCTGGCCGTGGAAATGGGCGCGCGGTTTATCGAGACGGATCTGCAATTGACGCGCGACGCCCGCATTGTGGCGATGCATGACGCCACGGTGGACCGCACCACAAGTGGCAGGGGGCGAGTCAGCAAGATGACGCTCGCGGAATTGAGGGGGCTCGACGCGGGGGCATGGTTCTTGAGCGATGACGGCCGCTCGTTCAAGGGTGAGCGCGTGCCGACTCTCGATGAGATTCTTCAATTTGCACGCGAAGCGGACGTGGCTTTTTACATGGAGTTGAAGCCCACGCAAATGTGGGGGCTGGAACCCGCGCTTGCGGGGGCCCTGAAGGCCTCTGGGGATCTGGCTCGCGCCGTGGTGATTTCATTCGATGGCGCAGTGCTGGCCACCGTGCGCCAGGCGGAACCGCTGCTGATGACCGGGTTGCTTATCGAGCGGCCAATTCCGGAGACAGTGGATAAAGCAATTGCAATCGGCGCGCGCCAAATCCTGTCGAAGGCTGAAGGTGTGACGCTGGAATTGGTCCGCGCCGCCCAGGAAAAGGGATTGGCTGTGGTCGTCTGGACCGTGAATGAGCACGCAAAGATGCGCGAGCTCATCGCCGCGGGAGTGGACGGTATCATTACTGATTATCCGGACCGGCTGGCGGAAGTTCTTAGGGAGTGATTTCGCTCTCACCCAGTTCACGATAGATCGCCGCGAATTGCGCGAGCGAAAGTTGTTCGGCGCGCGCCGTGGCTGAAATGTCCAGCCTCTTCAGCATTCCAGGTATCCCCGCCGTGGCATGCTTTCCCCGCAAATTGTTCGCCAACGTCTTGCGCTTCATGGCGAAGCACACGTGAAGGAATCGCAGGAAGAGTTGGGTGTCGGCGATCTCTTCTTCGGCCCCGGCGCCGGGAAAATGAAGTGCGACGACCGCGGATTCCACCTTGGGCCTCGGCCGAAACGCTCCGGGCGGAATTGTCAGCAGAATTTCGGGCCGCGAGAAGAATTGTGTTGCCACGGAGAGATAGCCGTATTCCTTGTGTCCGGGGGTAGCAACCAGCCGCTCGGCGACTTCGAGCTGCATTACGAGGTGCGCCGACCTGACCGCGTCGCCGAGCGCGAAAATCCGGTGGATGATCGGCGAGGTGATGTAGTAGGGGATATTTCCGTAGATTCTGAATTTCTCCGCCCCCGCGAGCCGCGCCAGGTCGGCGTCCAGGACATCCGCTTCCGCGATTTCCACATTCGCCCAATCGGCGGCGCGTTTCCGCAATCCGGCGGCAAGCTGTGCGTCCAGCTCGAGAGCAACTACGCGCGCGCCGTGCGCGGCCAGGAATTCCGTCATTTCCCCGTGGCCTGCGCCGATCTCGAGCCACACGTCGCCGGGGCGGGCCCCAAGCTCCGCCGCAATGCGTGCGCGCCATCCGGCGTCGGCAAGAAAGTTCTGTCCCAGGCGAGCGCGTGGCATGGCGCGCCAAGTCTAACAAGATTTCGCATTTTGAAGGGGACGCGGTGCGCACAACGATTGTGCGGAACAAAGCATCCGAGAATGGCGTCTGTTACTATTCCAAGTGCACTCGCAATGAACCGCAAAACTATTTTCGCGTTGACCCTCGCAGGCCTGCTATCTGTGGCCGCTCTGCAAGGCCAGAACTTCAGCGAGGACGAAATTCGCTGGGGCAGCCGGCCCTACGTGCCGACGATGCCGGGCGCGATCCGCGTGCAGACCAATATGGTGGAAGTGGGCGTGGTCGTGCGCGATTCGCGCGGGCAAACCCTCGGCGGATTGCAGCAGAGTGATTTCGAAGTGTTCGACGAGGGTAAGCCGCAAAAGATCGCATTTTTCGTGGTAGAGAATTCGCCGCGCGCCGCCGCGCCAGTGGAGCCATCCGCTGCTCCCGCAGTTCCCGGTGCCACGCCCGCACCGATCCCGCCCACGCCCAAGCCGCGCTATGTGGCCATGTATTTCGATGACACCAGCATGCGGCAGGGAGATGTGACTTCCTCCGCAAAAGCCGCCGGACAATTTGTCCGCGAAAGCATGGAGCCGGGCGACAGGATTGGAATCTTCACCTCGTCCACGACGGTTTCTCTCAGTTTTACCGACGACAAGCAGAAATTGCTGGACGCCATCGGGAAAGTCCAAACCCACATGAGGCGCTCTGACCGGGGGCCCGGGTCGTGTCCGCGCATGAGTGTTCTTCAGGCCTATGAAATCATGAAAACCGGCAGGATCCACACGCCCGCATTCGATTTGGCGATGGCGGAGATGGCCCAGTGTGGAAACTGCACCATCCACGCGGCGGACTGCGTGATGAATCAGGCGCAAGAAACACTGTCGCTGGCCGAGCAGTATTCACAGGACACCATGGGGATGGTCACGGACGTCATCCGGTACCTCGGGAAAATGCAGGGGCGAAGAATGTTTTTGCTGGCGTCCTCGGGATTCTGGACGCAAACGCTGGGCACAAAACAGGACAAGCTCATGGAAGCGGCGCTGCACTCGAATGTGGTCATTAATTCGCTTGATGCGAAGGGTCTATCCGCCGAAACGCCGGCGGGAGATTTGGCCGATGGCCCACCGCCCTCCCTCGGTCTCCGCGTCGACCTGACTGCTTTGCAGGAACAGTACCGGCACGATGCAGCAAAAGTGGTTAATGATCCAATGTCTTATCTCGCCGAGGGCACCGGCGGGCGATTCTTCCATAACAGCAACGACCTGGGACGCGGGATGCGCGAAATGGCGGCGGCGCCGGAATTCTCCTACGTGCTGGGATTCTCGCCGGATGGCGTGAAGCCGAACGGAGCTTTCCATGCTTTGAAAGTGAAACTTGCGAATCCACGCGACGTCACACTGGAAGCCCGCCGCGGCTATTACGCCCCTTCCGCCAGGAAAGAGAAGGACAACGGCCCGCAGGCCATGCTCGAAAAACTCGAGCGCACGGTGCTCGCCGGCGACAGCCCCGCGGAAATCCCCGTCCAGCTCGCGACCGAGCCCGCCAAGCTCGCCACAGGAGAATCGGCGCTGAAAGTTTCCGTCCACGTGGACGTGAGCAACCTTCCATTCCAGCGCCGCAAGGACCGCAGCGTGGAAAGACTGTTTTTCGTGACCGCGCTCTTCGATTCCGAGAATCACTTTCTCACCGGCGTTGAGGGGATGATGGATTTGTCGCTGAAGGATGCCACGCTTGCGCAAATTTCCACGCAGGGCGTGGATGCCAAGCTCTCTCTGCAAGCCCCTCCCGGTTCCTACCGCCTGCGCCAGGTTGTCGAGGAAATTGCCACCGGGCGCGTGACCGCCATCAGCCGGCAAGTGCAGATTCAGTGAAATTCTCACGGCCTTGACGCGGCGCGCCCCGTCCAGTACCGTCATTGTGCCCGATCAAACATGCGAATTCTTTTTGTAGCCAGCGAAGGATTGCCATTCTCGAAGACCGGCGGGCTCGCCGACGTTGTCGAGGCGTTGCCCAAAGCACTGGTTGAGCTGGGCCACGAAGTCGCAGTGGTGCTTCCGCGCTACCGCGGGACGAAATCCGCCACCGTCGTCATGCCCAGCATGAGCATCCCCATGGGCCGCGGCCTGCGGTTTCCCGCCGTGGCCGACGGGGTTCTCGTCCATGGCGTCCGGTATTTTTTCGTCGACGATCCCGAATATTTTGACCGCGAGCAGCTCTATGGCGTGGGCGGCAAGGATTATCCGGATAACGCGGAACGGTTCGGCGAGTTCAGCCGCGTGGCCATTGAAATCGCCAAGCACGTCTGGCCTCCCGATGTGATTCATTGCCACGACTGGCAATCCGCCCTGGTGCCCGTGCTTTTGCGAACGGTGTATGAGCCGGACCCGCTTCTGAATGGTATCCCCACCGTCTTCACCATCCACAACATGGGTTACCACGGACTTTTCCCGCGCGACATCCTGGAAGAATTGGCGATGCCGGAGAAACTCTTCCACATGGACGCGATGGAGTTCTTCGGCAAAGTGAATCTTCTGAAGGCCGGCCTGGTCTTCGCGGATTACCTGACCACGGTCAGCAAACGCTACGCGCAGGAAATCCAGACGCCGGAATATGGGTACGGCCTCGAGGGCGTGGTTCGCAACCGCGGCGCGAGGATGCAGGGCATCTTGAACGGCGCGGACTACTCCATCTGGAGTCCGGAAGTTGACCCACTGATCGCCGCGCGCTACTCCGCAAAGGATCTCTCCGGAAAGAGGGCGTGCAAGAAAGACCTGCTCGAACAATTCAAGCTCGACACATCGGATTTGGAGCGGCCCCTCATCGGCATTGTTTCGCGCTTTGCGGCGCAAAAGGGATTTGACCTGATTGAAGAAATCGCCGACGACCTGGTGCGCGCGAAGGTGGCGATCGTCGCGCTTGGCGCCGGCGAGCCGCGCTACGAAGCTCTCTTCCGCGAACTCGCGGGGCGTTTCCCGAAGCAAGTGGGAGCGAGAATCGCGTACGACAACACGCTGGCGCACAAAATCGAAGCCGGTTCGGACATGTTCCTGATGCCCTCGCGCTATGAGCCCTGCGGCCTCAATCAAATGTATAGCTTGCGCTACGGCACGGTGCCCGTGGTGCGCGCGACCGGCGGGCTTGACGATACGATCGAGCCGTTCGACACCGCGACCGGCGCCGGCACCGGATTCAAGTTTGAGAAATACGAAGCCAAGGCGCTCCTGGCTTGCGTGCGAGCGGCGCTCGCGGCGTATGCGCAGCCCGACTCCTGGCGGAAATTGCAGGCCAACGGAATGGCGTGCGGTTTTTCGTGGGGGGCATCCGCGGCGGAATACGCTAACCTCTATGAGGTGGCCCGGAAGGCCCGAATCCTCCACCTGGCAAATTCATCTAATTCAGTGGTAAAAAGCGTAGCGGCCGGAGCGGCCGAGACGAAGGGAAAGGAAATCCATGGCGGATAATGTTGCAGCAGTCACCGACGCCACATTTCAAGCCGAAGTGATTGAGGCGAGCAAGACTCAGCCGGTGATGGTGGACTTCTGGGCAGGATGGTGCCGCCCGTGCCTCGCGCTGGCGCCGACGGTGGGTGAAATCGCCACCGAATTTGCTGGAAAACTGAAGGTCATGAAGATGAATGTGGACGAGAATATGAACACTCCTGGCCTTTTCAATATCCGCGGCATTCCCACGCTGCTGCTCTTCAAGGGCGGCCAGGTCGCCGAACAGATTGTCGGTGCGCTCCCCAAGGACCAAATTCAGCAGGCGCTCAAGCCGCATCTGGGCTGATTTGCACGATTGTGCGGCAGCGATGTCATTGGGCGAAAAGCGAACATTTGGTGCGTTACCACGACACCGAATGGGGCGTGCCGCTCCACAACGATCGCAGACTGTTTGAGTTCCTGACCCTCGAAGGGCACCAGGCGGGCCTCAGCTGGGAAATCATCCTCCGCAAACGTGAAGCCTACCGTTCCGCATTCCACAATTTTGATCCGCAGCGCGTGGCTCGTTATGACTCGAAAAAAGTGCGCTCGCTGCTGCGCGATGCGCGGCTGGTGCGCAACCGGCTGAAAATGCGCTCGGCGGTGACCAATGCGCGGGCGTTTCTCGCAGTGCAGAAGGAGTTCGGATCCTTCGATAAATTCCTATGGCAATTTGTCGATGGGAAGCCGCTGCAGAACCGCATCCGGAATCATAAGGACGTCCCCGCCCATACTCCGATTTCAGACGCATTGAGCAAGGAGTTGAAGCGGCGCGGCTTCCGCTTTGTCGGCTCAACAATTTGCTACGCCATGATGCAGGCCGTGGGGATGGTGAATGACCATGCGGTCACATGTTTTCGGTATTCGCAGCTCGCCAATCAATCACGGAAGCCTCCGCGGAATCGGTCACGCTAGTTAATCCCATAATGGTTCGGCCATCGGCTTGCGTTCACCCATGGCGGCGGGTACGATAAAGATTCCGCGTTAAGTTTGCGGCCCCGCATGAGTTCCCATTTGTGAAGCAGAGGGCGGCGTGCGGCCTGATGCGGAAAAAGCGGCGCGAGGATCATGGCGAAAGCGATCATCATTGTTGGAGCCCAGTGGGGTGACGAGGGCAAGGGCAAGGTTGTGGACTACTTTGCCAAGGCTTTTGACATCACCGCGCGCTTTGCCGGCGGCCACAACGCGGGGCACACGGTCATCATCGGCGATCACCGCTTCGTGTTGCAGCTGATCCCCTGCGGAATTCTGCGGGAAGGGAAGCACGCAGTCATTGGTTCCGGGACCGTGGTTGACCCCGCCGCGCTCATCGCCGAAATCGAAATGCTTTCCAAGGCGGGCGTGGACGTCAAAGGGCGACTGCACGTCAGCAATCGCGCGCACCTGATTTTTCCTTATCACCGGCAGATGGACAAAGCCTCCGAAGCCGCGCTCGGCGACGCGAAGATTGGCACCACCGCTCGCGGCATTGGCCCGGCCTATGAGGACAAAATTGTGCGGCGCGGGCTGCGCATATGCGACTTGATGGACGCGGAGGTTTTTCGCGCGAAACTGGAGCGCGTGATTGCGGAGAAGAATGCGCTGTGCCGCGCCGCGTACGGAGTGGAACTGGAAACTGCTGGGCTACTCGCGGAATCGCTGAAGCAAGCGGAGGTGATTCGTCCCTTCGTCGCGGACACCTCGGTCTATTTAAATGGCGCGCTCGACACAGGCAAGTCCGTCTTGTTTGAGGGCGCGCAAGGCACCATGCTCGACGTGGACCACGGGACCTACCCGTTTGTCACTTCCTCCAGCGCCACGGCCGGCGGCGCGGCCACGGGGTGCGGAGTGGCGCCCACTCGCATTGCAGGAGTGGTGGGCGTCACGAAGGCCTATACAACGCGCGTGGGCAGCGGGCCCTTTCCCACCGAAATGCCGGACCTGGAAGCGGAGGAAGTGCGCGCGCGCGGCAAGGAATTTGGCGCCGTCACCGGGCGCCCGCGACGTTGCGGCTGGCTGGACCTGATGATGTTGCGCTATGCGGTGATGCTGAACGGCATCCGGTCGCTGGTGGTCACCAAACTCGATGTGCTGGACACGCAGCGCGAAATTCAGGTTTGCACCGGCTACCGCTACAAAGGGACGTTGCTTCGCGAGATGCCCGCGGAAGTGGGGCAATTCGCCGCGCTCACGCCGGAATACAAAACGGTGAAGGGATGGGCGAGCCCGACGGATGGCGTGCGCGAACTGGCGAAACTTCCCGCGGCCGCGCGCGACTATATGAAATTTATTGCGGATGAACTAGGCGTCGAGGTGGGCATGATCTCCACCGGGCCGGAACGCGACGCTTCCATCGTTTGCCGCGATACACACCTCGAAGCCTGGCTCGACGCCTAGGCGCTGCGCCTGCCGATGCTTTCCTTTCTCGATGCCCGCCGAAAAGTGATCGAGGTCGTCTCGAGCCTCGATCGATTGCCGGTAACCGAAACTGTCGCGCCGGATACCGCGTTCGGAAGGGTCCTTGCCGAATCTGTGATAGCCGACCGCGAATATCCCCCCTTTGATCGCGCGACGCGGGATGGATACGCGGTGCGCGCCGCGGATTTGGCCGTACCGGGCACGTCGCTCTCGCTCGTGGGCGAGATTCGTGCTGGCCAGGAGTTCATCGGAACGATCCAACCGGGTGAGTGTGTACAGATCATGACCGGCGCCGCGGTGCCGGCGGGAGTTGACGCCGTTGTGATGATCGAGCATACGCGCGCAAATGATTCCGGCGGCGTGACTCGCGTCATCTTCGAGCGTGATGCAAAGGAAGGGCAAAACATTGTACCGAGAGGGCGCGAAGCGAGGGCCGGCCAAACGCTCCTGAATGCAGGAACGCGATTGGGTTACGCGGAACTCTCGCTGGCCGCGCAAGTCGGTCACGTGAAACTTTCCGTCGCAGCGAAACCGACGGTGGGGATCATTTCCACTGGGGATGAAATTGTGAGCGCGGAGGAAACTCCCGGGCCATTTCAAATTCGCAACGGAAACAGCATTTCACTTGCCGCGCAAGTGGCGTCGGCGGGCGGTGAACCCATCTTGGTAGGGAATTCGCCAGACGACGCAAAGGAATTAAGATGGCGTATCGAGCAGGGTCTGGAAGAGGACATACTTCTGCTTTCCGGCGGAGTCTCCGCGGGCAAATACGACTTGGTGGAAGGCGTGCTTGCAGGTCTGGGTGCGCAGATAATTTTCGATGGTGTCGCGATTCGTCCGGGCCGCCCCGCGGTGTTTGGCCAGTGCCGCGGGACCGCGGTGTTCGGCTTGCCCGGAAATCCGGTTTCGACCATGGTGACCTTCGAGTTGTTCGTCCTGCCGGCCCTCGACATTTTGAGCGGCGCCGCTCCGCGGCCCTTGCCCTTGTTGCGCGCCAAGCTTTCGGCGCCATTGAACGAGAAGCCGGGGCTCGCCCATTTTCTTCCCGCAAGGCTGGAATGGCCGGAGGGTGTGCCGGTGGTGCGCGCTCTGGTGTGGCAGGGATCGGGCGACGTTGTGGCGCTCGCGGAATCCAATTGTTTCCTCGTGGTGCAAGAGGACAACCTCACTCCGCAAGCCGGCGAATGGGTGGATGTGTTGCCGCGGCGCGGCGCGTTGTAGGATGTGGACAGAAGGGTGAGTTCAGCACAACCGGATGGGAAATGGCGAAGCTGACGCACTACCGGAAGAGCGGGGAAATCGCGATGGTGGACGTGACGGCGAAGGCCGTCACCCCGCGAACGGCTGTGGCGCGGGGATTTATCCGCATCGCGCGCGCCGCGCTCGGAAAAGTGCGGCGGCTGGAAACGCCCAAGGGGAACCCGCTGGAGATCGCAAGGATCGCCGGGATCGCCGCGGCAAAGCGCACTTCGGAATGGATACCTCTTTGTCATCCTCTCCCGCTCACTCACATTGATGTGACCACCCGGCTATGCCAAGATGGGGTGGAGATCACCTCGCGCGCCACCGTGCGCGCGCAAACCGGGGTCGAGATGGAAGCGCTGGTTGCCGTCTCCGCTGCCGCGCTCACCATTTACGACATGTGCAAAGCCCTCGACAAGGGAATGGAGATCACGGAGATCCACCTGGTGGAGAAGCGCGGCGGAAAAAGCGGCGACTACTTCCGGGAAGGAAAGGTCCGGAGCGGCGCGAAGCGAAAAACAAGGAAGCGCGGCAAATAGAAGAAGAGAATGACGGCGCAAAAACACATACGCTTGCTGGTGGTGGACGATAACCCGCTGGTGCGCTCGCTATTGGTCCAGGGCCTCGGCGCGCTCGGAGACATCACGGAGGCTGCGGATGGCGGAGACGCGCTCCTGAAGGCGATTGACGACCCGCCGGACATGATTGTCGCGGACTACCGCATGCCGGGTCTTGACGGGCGGCAACTTTTTGAAAAGCTGCGCGGGCGCGCGCAGACCAAACATATCCCATTTCTTTTCGTGGCGAGCCGCGGCGACATCGAAGAGAAATTGCGGCCCCTGATGGATGGCGTGGAAGATTTCGTGCCGAAGCCCTTCCTGATTAATGATCTGGTGCGCCGCGCCAAAGTGATCGTGGACCGTCTGCGCCTGGAAAAGCTGCAGAAGCAGGCGGCGCGGCCGGGCGTGATCCAGGGGCGTCTGGAAGAGTTGGGCATCACGGACCTGATGCAATCGCTGGAAATGGGGCAGAAGTCGGGCCGGCTGACGGTGCGGCGCGGCAGCGAGCAATGCGAATTGTATTTCAGCGCCGGCCAATGCAAGCACGCGCGGCGCGGCGATACCGAGGGCGAAGAAGCAGTCTTCCCGGTGGTGCACTGGACGGAAGGCGATTTCGAGATTGATTTCACTGTGACGACCGACAAAGCGACGATCAACCGCACCACCAACGGACTGCTGATGGAATCCATGCGCCTGCTGGATGAAGCCAACAGTCACGTGGAGAGCTAGCCGCACGAAACGAACCCCTCCATGCGCGTGGCCATCCTCACCATCAGCGATACCGCATCCCGCGGCAAACGTTCTGACAAAAGCGGTCCGGCGGTGCGCGACCGTTGCGTCCAACTCGGATGGCAGATTGCCAGCGAAGGAATCCTTCCCGATGAAGCGGCGCAAATCAGCGAAAGACTTTCGCAGTTGGCCGATTCCGCCAAGACCGATCTCATCCTGACCACCGGGGGCACGGGCGTGGGCCCACGGGACCTCACGCCGGAAGCGACGGCAGCCATATGCGATAAGATTGTGCCGGGCCTCGCGGAAGTGATGCGTGAGCGCGGGCGGCAGTCCACCCCGCGTGCGGCGCTTTCGCGAGCTGTGGCGGGCGTCCGCAAAGGAACGCTGATTGTGAATTTGCCGGGAAGCCCCAAGGGCGCTGTGGAGTCGCTGGACGCGATTGCTGACTTGCTGCCACACGCTGTATTCGTGGTGCACGGCGCGCGTCACGATTAGCCAGACTGCCATTCCTGCTCGAACTCTCACCGATTTTTTGAGACCCGTCTTGTTCCCCTCCGCCAAATAACTCTTCTGTCACAAGACCAGAAAAGGGCGCTGGCAGGCCTCTCCCGAAAAGCTAAAATAGGCAGTACTAGTACCGGGTGGCCCAGCCTGTGCTGCGATTGCAACGAGCTCATCCAGGCGCCTGATCGTTTCGAGCTGCGGGCGAAATAATCACCGAGGAAGAGGGCGACCAGCCTGTCCTCGCGATCCCTGATTTCGAAGACCCTGACAT